>NZ_BAAAMU010000045.1:0-79198 GCF_039529435.1 Nonomuraea maheshkhaliensis | reverse complement strand
CTCCGACCTGGCCGCCTCCGCCGCCGCGCTGGCCGCGCTGGCGGCCGGGATCCGGCGTACCGTCATCGGCACCATCAGCGGCGCGGGCCTCGGCCACGCCGGCGGCGACCTGTCGGTGACGGACATCCTGGCCACCCTGTACGGCGCCGTGCTGCGCGTCGATCCGGCCGACCCGGACTGGCCCGAACGCGACCGGTTCATCCTGAGCAAGGGACACTGCTCGGTGGCCCTCTACACCACGCTCACGACCTGCGGTTTCTTCCCCGCAGAGCGGCTGCGGACGTTCGCGGCCCCGCTGTCGCCGCTCAACGGCCACCCGAGCCGCAGGGCGGTGCCCGGTGTCGAGACCAGCACGGGCCCGCTCGGCCACGGGCTGCCCGTCGGCGTGGGCGTCGCGGTGGGCCTGCGGCTGCGCGGCTCGGCGGCCAGGACGGTCGTGGTGCTGGGCGACGGCGAGCTGCAGGAGGGCAGCAACTGGGAGGCCGCCATGACGGCCGGGCACAGGAAGCTGGCCTCGCTGACCGCCGTGGTGGACCGCAACGGGCTGCAGCAGGGCGCGCGCACCAGCGCGACGAACGACCTGGAGCCGCTGGCCGACAAGTGGCGGGCGTTCGGGTGGGAGGCCGTCGAGGTGGACGGGCACGACCATCTGGCGCTGCTGGACGCCGTCACCGCGCCGCGCGCCGGCCGGCCGCGCTGCGTGATCGCGAGGACCGTGAAGGGACGAGGGGTGTCGTTCATGGAGGATCGGGTGGAGTGGCATCACCGGGTGCCGGACCCCGAGCAGACCCGCCTCGCGCTAGAGGAACTGCGTTGATCGTCGAGGAGCGGCACGACTGCAGGGACGCCTTCGCCGAGGAGCTGGTCCGGCTGGCCCGCGCCGACAGCCGGATCGTGGCCGTGTGCAACGACTCGGTGGGGTCGAGCAAGCTGGGCGCCTTCGCCGCGGAGTTCCCGGACCGGCTGGTCAACGTGGGCATCGCGGAGCAGGACATGGTCGGCATCGGCGCCGGGCTGGCCAACGCGGGGCTGGTGCCGTTCGTGTGCGGGGCGGCGACGTTCCTGACCGCGCGGGCGCTGGAGCAGATCAAGGCCGACGTGGCCTACAGCGTGGCTAACGTCAAGCTGTGCGGGATGAGCCCCGGGCTCTCGTACGGGGCGCTGGGGCCGACCCACCACTCGACCGAGGACCTGTCGTGGCTGCGTGCCATCGCGGACCTGCCCGTGGTCGTGCCCGCCGACCCGGCCCAGACGCGGGCGGCGATCCGGTGGGCGGCGCGGACACCGGGGCCGGTGTTCCTGCGGATCGGCAGGTTCCCGGTGCCGGACGTGTCGCCGCCGCAGGGCCCCGCCTTCACCTACGGCCGGGCGGTGCGCCTGCGCGAGGGCGTGGACGCCACGATCGTGGCGACCGGCACGCTGGTGAGCCGGGCGCTGGAGGCGGCCGCGCTGCTGGCCGAGCACGGGGTGCAGGTCAGGGTGGTGAACGTGTCCACCATCTCCCCTCTTGACCGGGAGGAGATCATGGCCGCGGCGCGGCAGACCGGGGCGGTCGTGACGGCCGAGGAGGCGGTGCCCACCGGCGGGCTCGGGGCGGCGGTGGCGGAGGTCGTGCTGGAGACGCGGCCTGTGCCGATGCGGCTGCTCGGTCCCCGTACGTTCGCGCCGACCGGGGAGACGGAGTTCCTGCTGGAGTACTACGGGCTCACCGCGGCCGGGATCGCCAGGTCGGCCTTGGAGGTGCTGGGCCTTGACCACCACATCTGACGTAACCGGCGGGCGTGGCGGGGTCTTCGTGCTGGGGGTCGACCAGGGCACGAGCGCGACCAAGGCGATCCTCGTCGACACCTCGGGCGAGCCGGTGTCCGTGGCCTCGGCCCCGCTCTCGCGGCGGGATCCGGCCCCTGGACGGGTCGAGCAGGACGGCGAGGAGCTGTGGCGCGGCGTCCTCGACGCGGTGGCGAAGTGCCTGGCCGGACTGCCGTCCGGCGGCCGGGTCGCGGCGGTGGGGCTGAGCGTGCAGCGCGAGTCGGTGCTGCTCTGGGACCGCGCCACGGGCGAGCCCCTGGGCCCGCTGGTGAGCTGGCAGGACCGCAGGGGCGCCGAGCTGTGCGCCCTGCTGGCCGCCGAGGGCGCCGCCCGGCGGGTCCGCCGGATCAGCGGCCTGCCCCTGGACCCGATGTTCTCGGCGGCCAAGGCGGCCTGGCTGCTCGACCGGCACGACCCGCGCCGGGCCCGCGCGGCGCGAGGTGAGCTGTGCCTGGGCACGGTGGACTCGTGGCTGCTGCACCGGCTCGGCGGCGGGCACGTCGCCGAGGTGGGCTGCGCGTCCCGCACCCAGTTGCTCGACGTGCGGCGGCGGGCGTGGAGCCCCGAGCTGCTCGCCCTGTTCGGCGTGCCGGTGGAGGCGCTGCCCCGCGTGGTCGCCTCCACCGGCGAGCACGCCGGCGCGGGCGGGCTGCACCCGTCGCTGGCCGGGATCCCGGTCTCGGCCGTGCTCGGCGACTCGCACGCCGCGCTGTTCGCGCACGCGGCGGGGCGGCGGGGCCGAGTCAAGGTCACGTACGGCACCGGCTCGTCCGTCATGGGCCTCGCGGGACCCGAGGCGGCGGCCGGCGAGGAGTTGTGCCTGACGATCGGATGGGACGACGGCGAGCCGGCGTACGCCCTGGAGGGCAACGTCCTGTCCACCGGCGCCACGATCACCTGGCTGGCCGGGGTGCTCGGCACCGAGCCCGGCGAGCTGGCACGGCTCGCGGCCCGTGGCCACCGGGGTAGGCTGCACATCGTGCCGGCGTTCGGTGGCCTCGGCGCACCGTGGTGGGACGACCGTGCGCAGGCGGTCATGACGGGCTTCGGCCTCGACACCCGCAGGGAGGACATGGCGAGGGCGGCGATCGACTCGATCGGCCTTCAGGTCGGCGACGTCGTGTCGGCCATGGAGCGCGCGGCCGGTCCGGTCGAGGAGCTGCTGGCCGACGGCGGGCCCACCGCCAACGCCGACCTGATGCAGTGGCAGGCCGACGTCAGCGGCCACGCGGTGCGGGTCGCGCGGCGGCCGGAGCTGTCGGCGCTCGGCGCCGCGCATCTGGCCGGGGCGGCATCCGGTGTATGGTCCCGCCGGGAGCTGTCCGGGCTGCCCCGCCACGGCCGGCGCTACACACCCGTTCTCGCGGTGTGCGAGCGGCGCCAAGCCCTAGCACAATGGCACTCGGCAGTGGCCCGGGCTCGCCACCGGACCAGCAAGAGCGGCGGAGCCGAAGCGGAGGCCAGCGATCGTGGGAGCTGAAGGTCAGTTCGAGAAGGGCCGTGCCGTCGGCGAGCCCGTGAGATACAGCGGCCGCCGGCTCAGCCAGGAGTCCGAGCGCATGCGGCTGCTGGTGCGCGTCGCCCGGCTCTATCACGAGCACGGCGTGCGGCAGCCGCAGATCGCCGCCCAGCTGCGCATCTCGCAGCCGCGGGTGTCGCGGCTGCTCAAGGAGGCCGCGGAGATCGGCATCGTGCGCACGGTGGTCGTCGTGCCCAGCGGCGTGCACGCGCTGCTGGAGGAGGACCTCGAACGCAAGTACGGCGTGGAGCAGATCATCGTCGTGGACGCGGCGGGCGAGAACCACGACGTGGTGGCCGCGCTCGGCTCGGCCGGGGCGACCCATCTGGACGCCACGCTGATCGGCGGCGAGCACCTCGGCATCTCGTCGTGGAGCGCGAGCCTGCTGGCCACCGTGGAGGCCATGCAGCGCCGTCCTGTGCGGGTGGCCGAGGAGGTCGTGCAGCTCATCGGCGGTGTGGGCAAGGGCTCCGCGCAGGTGCAGGCGACCAGGCTGGCCGCCCACCTGGCGGATCTGACCGGCGCCGAGCCGGTCTTCCTGCCCGCGCCCGGGCTGGTCGGCTCGGCGGTGGCGCGGCAGGCGCTGTCGGACGACCACGTGGTGCGTCAGGTGGTCGACGCGTGGTCGCGGCTGACGACCGTGCTGGTGGGGATCGGCAGCCTCAACCCGTCGCCGCTGCTGCAGGAGAGCGGCAACGCGATCTCCGAGGACGAGCTGGAGACGCTGCGCGGGCTCGGCGCGGTGGGCGACGTCTGCCTGCGCTTCTTCGACGCCGAAGGGCGGCTGATCGACTCGCCGCTGGAGGAGCGCATTCTCGGCATTCCCGCCGCCGACCTGCTGCGGGTGCCGCGACGCATCGCCATCGCCGGGGGCCGGCGCAAGACGGCCGCGATCAGGGCCGCGCTCAAGGGCGGCTGGGTCAACACGCTCATCACGGACGTGGGCGTGGCCGAGGAGCTGCTCAAAGACTGACCCCGTCTCATCCGGCGCCGGTCCTGGGCATCCCCCAGGACCGGGTGCCCGGCTCCGCTGAGACCCGTGCCCGTCCATCAAGGGATCCATCAGGGCGTCCGTCAAGGCCGTCGTGCGCCGCGCACGGCGGCCTTCTTCGTGCCATGAGGCGGCTCAGCGTTTACTGGCGCGTCATCTGCCGGGAAACCGCTCTTGACACTGACATGCGTGTCGTTCACGATGTGATGAATCCACTCCATTCATGGCTGAATAAAAATTCTCACCTAGCGACAGCGTGGGTCCGGAGTGTGCCGAAAGACGGCACAGCCCTGCCTTTTTCCGGGGCGGAAAGCGAGCGTTTCGATGACCGAGGCCCTTGGCTTCGATCCCCAGCAATCAGCATTCAGCCGGCGCACTTTCGTGCGCTCGGCGGCATTGGCCACGCCCGGAGTCGCGCTGGCCGGAATTCCGGGCACGGCCGGCGCCGAGCCGGCGCCGAGCTCCACACCCACCCCCGCGCCGAGCGCCCAGGCGGCGAAGAAGATCCCCGCCTTCCCCGGGGCCGAGGGCGCGGGCATGTTCACAACCGGCGGCCGGGGCGGCGCCGTCTACGAGGTGACCAACCTCGACGACGACGGCCCCGGCTCGCTCCGCGCGGCCTGCGCCAAGTCGGACGGCACGATCGTCTTCCGGGTGGCCGGCACCATCAAGCTCAAGGGCGGGCTCGACGTCACCGGGTCGAACCTCACGATCGCCGGCCAGACCGCCCCAGGGCACGGCGTCACCGTCACCGGCAACGAGACGCAGATCAAGGGAAACAACATCATCCTGCGTCACCTGCGCTTCCGCGGCGGCGACGAGCTGGGCACCCCGATCGACACGTTCGCCGCCCGGGGCGTGCGCGACCTGATCATCGACCACTGCTCGTTCAGCTGGGGCGTGGACGAGTGCTTCTCCGTCTACGGCAACACCAACGTGACCGTCCAGTGGTGCGTCATCTCCGAGGGCCTGACGAACTCGGTGCACGACAAGGGCCGGCACGGCATGGGCGGCCTGTGGGGCGGTGACACGATCACGTACCACCACAACCTGCTCATCCACCAGAACGCGCGCAACCCGCGCTTCAGCTTCGAAGAGGGCATGGCCCTGCTGGTGGACCACCGCAACAACGTGATCTACAACCCCGGCATCACCTCCTGTTACGGCGGCGAGTGGTCCAACGGCATCAACCTGGTGGGCAACTACTACAAGCCGGGCCCCAACACGCTGCCGAAGATCGCCAGGGAGATCGTCGCCCCCGGCCGGTTCGGCCAGTGGCACGTCAGCGGCAACGAGATCGCCGGCCACGCCGACGTCACGGCCGACAACACGCTCGGCATCACCTACCCGATCGGCGGCATCACGCTGCTGCCGCAGCCGGTGGAGTTCCAGAACGGGATCACCGAGCAGACCCCGCAGCAGGCGTACGCAGCCGTGCTCGACCAGGCGGGCGCCACCCTGCCGCGCCGGGACGCCATCGACGCCCGGCTGGTCAACGAGGCGCGCACCGGCACCGGCCGGCACATCGACTCGCAGAAGGACGTGGGCGGCTTCCTGCCCTTACCGTCCGAGGTGGCCGCGCCGGCCGACACCGACAAGGACGGCATCCCGGACGAGTGGGAGACCGCCCAGGGCCTCAACCCGGACGACGCCAAGGACGCCCAGGCGGTCGGCGGCGACGGGTACACGAACCTGGAGCGCTACCTGAACTCGATCCAGCGGACCGGGGCGCCCAACCCCGAGGTGGCGATCACCTCACCCACGATCGACCAGGTGTTCGCAGCGAACAAGGACAAGCAGCAGGTCACGGTCACGGCCGAGGCCACGGCCGCCGGGGGCGCGAGCATCGCCAGGGTCGAGTTCTTCCACGGCGACGAGAAGATCGGCGAGGCGACGGCGGCGCCGTACCGGGCGACCTGGCAGGGCGTCACCGACGGCACCTACTTCCTGACCGCCAGGGCCACCGACAGCACCGGCTCGGCCACCACCTCCTCGCTGGTGCCGATCCACGTCAACCGCACCAGGACGCACTCCGGGTGGCAGGTCAAGGACGTCGGCGAGGTGCCGATCCCCGGCAACACGGCGCTCAAGGACGGCGTGTTCACCATCAAGGGGTCCGGCAAGATCGCCGGCTGGAAGGACTCCTTCCACTTCGCCTACAAGGCGGTCGGCTTCAGCAAGCGCGGCGAGGTGCTGGAGATCACCGCCCGGGTGGACGACGTGAGCAAGAACCACGTGGACGCCGTGGCCGGGATCATGATCCGGCAGGACCTGGAGCCCAACTCGCCGTTCATGATGGCCGGCATCGGCTACGCGGCCAGCAGCGAGGACGGCTCGCGCAGGCGCGCCAAGGCGATCAGGGTCGCCTCCCACGGTACGACGCCCAGCGTCGGCGTGTTCCCGCCGGCCGGCGACGATCCGCTGGACGACAAGCCGTACTGGCTGCGGCTGGTCTGCCGGAGCCTGCCGACCGGCGGCGACATCGAGTTCGAAGCCTTCCTCTCGGACAACTCGCTCAACTGGGACCGCATCGGCTACGAGCGCATCGTCATGCGGACCGGCCGGTTCTACGTCGGGCTCGCCGTGGACGGCAACCAGGAGGCGAACGGCGTCCCCGTCTACACCACGGCGACCTTCCGCCAGGTCAAGGTCAATCGTTAGACCCGAACGGAGCACCACCCATGACAGAGCACGTGTTCACGAGGAGGAGCCTGCTCCGCGGCGGCGGCCTGCTGATGCT
The DNA here is from genome assembly GCF_039529435.1 of Nonomuraea maheshkhaliensis. NCBI lineage: Bacteria > Bacillati > Actinomycetota > Actinomycetes > Streptosporangiales > Streptosporangiaceae > Nonomuraea > Nonomuraea maheshkhaliensis. The sequence goes on along the minus strand of NZ_BAAAMU010000045.1, from coordinate 72,139 downwards.
GGCCACCGCCTCCGGCTGCAGCTTCTTCGACACCAGCCCGGACTCGGGCTCCGCCGGCGCCGCGCGCGCGGCCGACCTGTCCGCCAAGGAGGCGCCGGCGCTGGCCGAGCTGGTCAAGGCCGGCAAGCTGCCGCCGCTGGAGCAGCGCCTGCCGAGGAACCCCCTGGTCGTCAAGCCGCTGCGGGAGCCGGGAGCGTACGGCGGCACGTGGAACTCGGCGATGGTCGGCGAGGACGACATCGACTGGCTGTACTACACGCTCGCCTACGAGCCCGTCGTCCGCCTCAAGCCGGGCACCAACGGGCAGAAGGGCCCGGACGACATCGTCGCGAACGTGGCCGAGTTCGAGGTGAAGGACGGCGGTCGCGAGTACGTCTTCCGCCTGCGCGAAGGCCTGAAGTGGTCCGACGGCGAGCCCTGCACGGCCGACGACCTGCTGTTCGCCTTCGAGGACGTGGCCGTCTACAAGGACCTGCACACGACCGGCGTCTACGACCTCTACCTGGAGAACGGCACCACGGACGAGCTGGTCAAGGTGGAGAAGCTGGACGAGCGGACCGTCCGCTACGCCTACAAGGAGCCGAAGGCCGGCCTGCTGTTCCAGCTCGCGGTCTCGACGCTGGAGCGGGGCGGGGCCTCCGGGTTCCTGCTGCCCAAGCACTACCTCAAGCAGTTCCACAAGAAGTACAACCCGGACGCCGACAAGCTCGCCAAGGAGCAGCAGCTGGAGGACTGGACCCAGCTGTTCATGAACAAGAACGACGTCCCGCACAACGCCGACATGCCCACGCTGCACCCGTGGAAGATCTCCAACGCGCTCGGCCGGGGCACGGCGGTGGTGGCCGAGCGGAACCCGTACTACTGGAAGGTCGACGAGCAGGGGCGCCAGCTCCCCTACATCGACCGGTTCAGGGCGGAGGTCCTCGGCGACGTCGAGGTGGAGCTGCTGAAGATCATGAACGGCGAGATCACCATGCAGACCCGCAACTTCAACACGCCGGAGAACAAGCCGCTGATCGCGCAGAACGCGGCCAAGGGCAAGTACCGGATCTTCGACGTGCCGAGCCGGCTCAGCAACACGATGATCATCCAGTTCAATCAGACGATCGGCGACGACGACCTGCGCGAGCTGTTCAGGAACAAGGACTTCCGCGTCGGGCTGTCGTACGCGATCAACCGCAAGGAGATCATCGACGGCGTGTACGCGGGTCAGGGCGAGCCCTGGCAGGCCGCGCCGTCGAAGACCAACGCGCTCTACGACGCGGACTTCGCCAAGCAGCACACCGAGTACGACGTGGCCAAGGCCGGCGAGCACCTGGACAAGGCGGGGCTGAAGAAGGACGCGAGCGGCAGGCGGCTCGGCCCCGGCGGCAAGCCGCTGACCGTCACCATCATGTCCAACACGGACTTCCCGCACCACGTGCAGGCGCTGGAGTTCGTCAAGAAGCACTGGGAGGCGGTCGGGGTCGGGCTGCGGGTCGATCCGGTCGCCGACACGCTCTTCACCGAGCGCTCGATGGGCAACGAGCCGCAGGCGTCCACGTACACGTGCAGCGACTTCGACCTGATCACCGGCACCGGCGGCGATCACTACTACGTGCCGAGCAACTCCGGCAGCGCCCGCTACGCCATCCGCTGGGCCCTGTGGTACGGCAGCAAGGGCAAGAGCGGCGAGGAGCCGCCCCAGGTGGTGCGCGAGCAGCTCGACGCGTTCACCGCGATGCGCAACGAGCCGGACTTCACCAAAGCGCTCGCCCACGCCAAGGAGGTCGTGCGCATCGCCAAGGAGCAGTTCTACAGCATCGGGATCAGCTCCTACCCCGCCGAGTACGGCATCGTCGCCGAAACGGTCAAGAACGTGCCCGACACCATGGCGAGCGCGCAGGTGACCCCCGGGCCGACCATGCCCGAGCAGTACTCGTTCTGAGGGGCCGACGTGCTGGGTTACTTCGGCCGCCGGCTGGTCTACGTGGTGGTGACGTTGTGGGCGATCTCGATCGTCACGTTCGTCATCATCAACCTGCCGCCGGGCGACTACGTCTCGACGGTGATCGCGAACGCGCAGGCGGGCGGGCAGAGCCTCACCCCGGCGGAGATCACCAACCTCAGGCTGCGCTACGGCCTGGACGATCCGCTCATCGTCCAGTACTGGCGCTGGTTCTCGGCGATCATCTTCCACGGTGACTTCGGTCAATCGTTTGCCTGGAATCAACCGGTCTCGACGCTCATCGGCGAGCGGGTGCTGCTCTCGGCGATCCTGTCGGTCAGCTCGCTGCTCATGGTCTGGGCGATCGCGTTCCCCATCGGGATCTACAGCGCGGTCAAGCAGTACTCGTGGGGTGACTACGGCTTCTCCTTCCTCGGCTTCATCGGGATGGCGGTCCCCGAGTTCATGCTGGCGCTGATCCTCATGTACATCGGGTTCCGCTACTTCGGGGCGAGCGTGGGCGGGCTGTTCTCGCCGGAGTTCCAGGACGCGGCCTGGAACCTGGGCAAGGTCCTCGACCTGCTCGGCCACCTGTGGGTGCCGATCGTGGTCATCGGGGTGTCCGGCACCGCCGGCATGATCCGGGTGACCCGCGCGAACCTGCTCGACGAGCTCTACCGGCCCTACGTGCACACGGCCAGGGCCAAGGGGCTGCCGGAGTGGAAGCTGCTGCTGAAGTACCCGGTACGGATGTCGCTCAGCCCGTTCTTCAGCACGGTGGGCTGGCTGCTGCCCGGCCTGATCGGCGGGGAGACCATCGTGTCGGTCGTCATGAGCCTGCCGACCGGCGGCCCGCTGCTGCTCAGCGGCGTCATGAACCAGGACATGTATCTGGTCGGCAGCTTCGTGCTGATCCTCAGCGTGCTGACCGTGGTCGGCACCGTGGTGAGCGATCTGGCGCTGGCGTGGTGGGACCCGCGAATCCGCAAACGGTACAAGAGAGAGTAGCGCCCCATGTTTCTCAGGCGACCCACGACGAAGGAAGCGGGGACGCTGCCGCAGTGGCGGCTGATGTGGCGGCAGTTCCGCAGGCACCGGCTCGCGATGGCCGGCGCGGCGATCCTCATCCCGGTCTACTTCGTGGCGATCTTCGCGGAGTTCTTCGCGCCGATGTCCAGCTCGACGGCGAACACGTCGATGACGTACGCGCCGCCGCAGGTGCTGCGCCTGTCGGGTGAGCACGGCCCGCACGTGTACGGGTACACGACCGAGCGCGACCCGAAGACCTACGAGCAGACCTACACCGAGGATCCGTCCCAGGTGGTCGAGGTCGGGCTGTTCGTGCGCGGGGACGCGTACAAGCTGCTCGGGCTGATCCCGTCCGACATCCACCTGATCGGGCCCGTGCAGAAGGGCGCGCCGTTCTTCCTGCTGGGCTCCGACCAGAACGGGCGTGACCTGCTGTCCAGGCTGATCCACGGCGCCCGCGTGTCGCTGTCGATCGGGCTGGTCGGCGTGGCGGCCAGCTTCTTACTCGGCATGCTGATAGGCGGCATATCAGGGTATTTCGGTGGCGCTGTCGACAACATCGTGCAGCGGGTCATCGAGTTCCTGATGGCGATCCCGACCCTGCCGCTGTGGATGGCGCTGTCGGCCGCGCTCCCCACCGACTGGGGGCCGCTGACCCGGTACTTCGCGATCACCGTGCTCCTGTCGCTGATCGGGTGGACCGGGCTGGCCAGGGACGTGCGCGGGCGGTTCCTGTCGCTGCGCGAGGAGGACTTCGTCACCGCCGCCCGGCTGGACGGCGTGGGCCGGCTGTCGATCATCTTCCGGCACATGATCCCCTCGTTCGCCAGCCACATCATCGCCTCGCTGTCGCTGGCCATCCCGAGCATGATCCTGGGCGAGACCAGTCTGAGCTTCCTCGGCCTGGGGCTGCAGGCGCCGGCGGTGAGCTGGGGCGTGCTGCTGGAGGGCGCGCAGAACGTGCGCGTGGTCGCCAACGCGCCGTGGCTGCTGGCGCCGGGCATCGCGGTGGTGGTCGTCGTGGTCGCGATGAACTTCTTCGGGGACGGGCTGCGTGACGCCGCGGACCCGTACGGATCGGCGGGCCGGCCCCGCGCCAGGACGCCCTTCTGGCGCAGGCGCCCGCGGCGACCGGCCCCCGTGAGCACCGGCACCGCCACCAACGCGGCGGCCGGAGCCCCGGGCGACACCCCGGGCGACACCCCGATCGAGACCCCGATCGACACGGCAAGGAGGCGGTGAGTCGTGGGCGCGGACGACGTGCTGCTGGAGATCGAGGACCTGCGCACGCACTTCCTCATGGACGACGGCGTGATCGCCGCCGTGGACGGCGTGGACCTGCGCGTGCGCAGGGGCGAGACGCTGGCCATCGTCGGCGAGTCGGGATGCGGGAAGAGCGTCATGGCCCGCTCGATCCTGCGCCTGGTCGACCGGCCGGGCCGGATCGAGGGCGGCAGGATCACCCTGCACCGCGACGGCGGCCCGGTCGAGCTGGTCGGCGCGCCCTCCCGGCTGCTGCGGGAGATCAGGTGGCGGGACATCGCGATGGTGTTCCAGGAGCCGATGGCCTCGCTGAGCCTGGTGCACACGATCGGCAGCCAGATCGTCGAGGCGGTCCGGCTGCACGAGAACGTGGGCAAGGCCGCCGCCCGCAGGCGCGCGATCGAGATGCTCGACCGGGTCGGCATCCCGATGCCGCAGCGGCGGGTGGACTCCTATCCGTTCGAGCTGAGCGGCGGCATGCGGCAGCGGGCGATGATCGCGATGGCGCTGTCGTGCCGGCCGAGCCTGCTCATCGCCGACGAGCCGACGACCGCCCTGGACGTGACCACGCAGGCGCAGATCCTGGAGCTGCTGCGTGACCTCCAGGACGAGTTCGGCATGGCGATCATGCTGATCACGCACGACCTCGGCGTGGCGGCGCAGGTGGCCGACACGATGGCGGTGATGTACCTGGGCCGGGTCGTCGAGTACGGCACCGCCGAGCAGGTGCTGGGCGAGCCCCGCCATCCGTACGCGCAGGCGCTGCTGCGCTCGATGCCGCGGCTGGGGCGCGCCGCGCGCACCCGGCTGACGGCGATCAAGGGCATGGTCCCGCCCCCGTACGCGCGGCCCGCCGGTTGCGCCTTCCACCCGCGCTGCGACCGCGTCGTGGCCGGTCGGTGCGACGTGGCGGAGCCGCGCCTGATCCCGGTGAGCGAGCCCGCGGGCGACCGCGAGGTGTCCTGCCTGCTCTACGAGGAGGACAAGTGAGCACGGAACCCCTGCTGCGGATCGAGGGGCTGACCAAACACTTCCCCGTCCGCAGCGGCCTGCTGGGCCGGCAGGTCGGCGCGGTGAAGGCGGTCGACGAGGTCGACCTGGACCTCGTCGCTGGCCGCACGCTCGGCCTGGTCGGCGAGTCCGGCTGCGGCAAGACGACGCTGGGCCGGTGCATCGTGCGGGCGCACGACCCGACCGGCGGGCGCATGCTCTACCGGCGGCCGGACGGCTCGGTGATCGACGTGGCGGGGCTGAAGGAGAAGGAGCTCACGTCGTACCGGGCGGAGGTACGGATGATCTTCCAGGACCCGCACTCGTCGCTCAACCCGCGCAAGACGCTGCGCGAGATCATCGGCGAGCCGATGCGGGTGCACAGAACCGGCACCAAGGAGGAGATCGAGGCGCGGGTCGGCGAGCTGCTTGAGCGCGTCGGCCTGCGGCCCGAGTACGCCGACCGCTACCCGCACGCCTTCAGCGGCGGCCAGCGGCAGCGGGTCGGCATCGCGCGGGCGCTGGCGCTCTCGCCCCGGCTGGTCGTCGCCGACGAGGCGGTGAGCGCGCTGGACGTGTCGGTCCGGGCCCAGATCCTCAACCTGCTGACGGACCTGCGGGAGGAGGAGGGGCTCGGGTTCCTGTTCGTCAGCCACGACCTGGGCATCATCGAGCACGTCGCGGACGACGTCGCGGTGATGTATCTGGGCCGGGTGGTCGAGCAGGGCCCGACCGAGCGGCTCTACCAGCGGCCCATGCACCCCTACACCGAGGCGCTGCTGTCGGCGGTGCCCGATCCCGATCCGGCGGCCAGGAAGCAGCGCGAGCGGATCAAGCTGCTCGGCGACATCGCCGACCCGGCGCACGTGCCGCCTGGCTGCCCGTTCCATCCCCGCTGCGTGTACGCGCGGGACGAGTGCCGCACAGAACGGCCGCCGCTGCGCGAGGTCGAGGGGCGGCGGGTGGCCTGCCACTTCGCCGGAGAGCTCGACCTGCGCGGCGTCCCCGACCCCGACGTCCGAGAGGTGAGCGCGTGAACGAGGCGCAGTCCAAGGATGCCGTGCGCGAGCGTGATCCGCGTTTCGACGGTGTCGTCCGCCCTGCCGGCGGCCCTTCCGGCGGGCTGACGGGCGCCCGCGAGGCGCTGCTGCCGGCGCCGCACGGGCCCGACAACCACGCCGCCAACCTGCTCCGCACCGGCGGCGGCGAGCTGCTGTGCGCCTGGTTCAGCGGCCCTCAGGAAGGCGATCCCGGCACGAACGTGGTGCTCTCGCGGCTGACCGGCGACCGCTGGGAGCGGCCGCTGCTCGTGGCGGCCGACCCGCTGCGCAGCGAGCAGAACCCGGTGCTGTTCGAGGACGGCGGCGGGCGGGTGTGGCTGCTGCACACCTCAAGCGAGCCGCACGACCAGACGACCGCGCACGTCGTGGCCCGCGAGTCTGCGGACGCGGGCCGCACGTGGAGCGAGCCGCGCGTGCTGTTCTCCCGGCCGGGCGTCTTCGTCCGGCACCCGCCGGTCGTCCTGGACGACGGCACGTGGGTGCTGCCCGCCTACCACTGCACGACCGGCGGTGACCACAGCGTGGTGGAGGTCAGCGCGGACGACGGGCGTACGTGGAGCGAGCACGAGGTGCCCGCGAGCGCGGACCTGGTGCAGATGACGATCGCGCGGCGGCCGGACGGCCGGCTGCTGGCGATGTTCCGCGACCGGCGGGCGGGGCGGATCCACGCCGCCACCTCCTCCGACGGCCGCACCTGGTCCGCCCCTGAGCGGACCGGACTGCCGAACAACGACTCCTCCGTCCAGCTCACGAGGCTCGGCGACGGACGGCTCGCGCTCGTCTACAACGACGCGAGCCTGGAGCGCGACCAGTTCAGGTGGGTGACCAAGCACGGCGAGCGGCGCAAAAAGGCACTGCGCACCCCGCTGGCCGTCGCCGTCTCCGAGGACGGCGGCGCGACCTGGCCGCACCGGCGAATTTTGCAGGACGCCGACGCCGAATATCGGCAGAACGAGCTCGGCTATTCCTATCCGACGGTCACCGAGGGCCGGGAAGGACGGCTCGACGTCGCCTTCTCGTATTTGCGGAAGACCATCAAGCATCTGGAGATCGACGCTTCATGAAAATCCGGCAGAGCCTTTTATACGGCGCCCTGGCGGTCGCCGTCGGCGTGCCCTCCTACCTGGCGGGCGGGCCCGCCGGCGTGGCGGGCGGAGCTGACGGCGGCGACGTGCGGGTGGATCCGCCCACCGGCGCGTACGCCTGCCGCCAGGACGTGGCGGCCCCCGACCCGGCCGTGCCCAAGGTGCACGCCGCCGCCGTCACGCAGGCCCCGACGGGAGACCTGCTGACCGTCTACTACGGCGGCGCCTCGGAGGGCGCCGCCGACCAGGCGCTGTACCTGTCACGCCTGGAGCCGGGCAAGAGGACCTGGTCGAAGCCCGAGGTCGTGTTCGACGAGGCGGGCAAGGCCGACGGCAACCCCGTGCTGTGGTCGGACGGCGAGCGGGTCTACCTGTTCTTCGTCGTCATCGAGGGCCACGGCTGGGAGCAGTCCTCGATCCGGCTCATCACCTCCGGCGACGGCGGCCGTACCTGGAGCGAGCCCGCCACCATCCGCTCCGAGTGGGGCTGGATGGTCGGCACCAGCCCGATCCGGATGTCGAACGGCGAGGTGCTGGTGCCCATCTACGACGAGGAGAAGTCCACCTCCGGCTTCTACGTCTTCAGCCAGGACATGAGCACGTGGAAGTCCTATCCGGAGGACGCCGGGGCCTGGATCCGCACGCCGAAGGGCTCGATCCAGCCGACCGTGGCGGAGGTGGAGCCGGGCCGGCTGGTGGCGTACCTGCGGACCGGCGACCAGGCCATCTACAGGAGCGAGTCCACCGACTTCGGCCGCACCTGGAGCGCTCCCGCGGCCGAGCCGATCGGCAACCCGAACTCGCGGGTCGCCGCGCTGAAGCTGGCCGACGGCAAGCTCGTGCTGGCCTACAACCCGTGGGTGGAGCACCGCTCCCCCATGCGGCTCTCGCTCTCGCCCGACAAGGGGCGCACGTGGGAGAACTCGGTGGACGTCGAGGCGCAGTCGGGCCCGCAGTTCACCTATCCGGTGCTCACGCAGAGCTCCGACGGATTCATTCACCTGGTCTATTCCTACAACCGCAACAACATCCGGCACGTCGTCTTCAACGAGGAATTCCTCCGAAATTCGGTGGGGCTGCTGTCGAACTGGCCCGAACACACGATCACCGAGTTCAGGAAGGGCGTCCGGCGAAATGTCGTGCGCCAGTGCGGCTACACCCCCTCGAAATAGCCCGGCTGAAGGAGATCCCCTGTGAACAAGGTGCGTGCTGTCGCGCTGCTCGCCCTCGCTCTGTCCGTCACCGCCGTCCCCGCCGACGCCTCCGCCGCGGCCTGCAAGGACGTGCCGAACAAGTACAACCTTCCGTTCAGCGTCTGCGACGACGAGCTGTTCATCTTCGCGGCCAACTACAAGCCGTTCGAGTCGACCGTCCAGGATGAGCAGGGGGCCGCGACCAGGGTCTTCGACGAGCTCATCGGGAACAAGCTGCGCGCGGCGTTCCCCGACGTCAAGATCAAGTACGCGACGTGGGACTACCCCGTCCGTTACGAGGACCTGAAGAAGGCCGGGGTCACCCCGGACATCGTCATCGAGGACCCGAAGAACCGCATCGACCGCGACCTCGAACCGCTCGGCTGGGTCGGCGACCTCACGGCCGACCTGGAGCGGGCCGGCATCGACCTCAGCACGCTGAACCAGGCGGCGGTGGAGCTGACCAGATCGCGCTCCGACGGCGGCATCTACGGCGTGCCGCTGTTCATCGACGAGCACGTGCTGCTCTACAACAAGAAGATCTTCGACAGGTTCCGGGTGAGGTATCCCAAGCCCGGCATGACGTACGACGAGGCGTACAAGAAGGCCGAGCAGCTGACCAGGGACGACGGCCTGGATCACTACAAGGGCTACATGCAGCACCCCGACCAGTACCTCGACTTCAACCAGGCCGGTCTCTACCCGTTCCTGCCGACGTCGAGCGAGGAGCCCGCGCCCGAGGACGTCAAGGTCGACATCAGCGGCGCCGCCTGGAAGACGTACGTCGACAACCTGTACCGCTTCCTGGAGATCCCGCGCAACGACTTCACCACCGTCACCGACTTCTTCAAGGGCGACATGAGCCAGCCGGGCCACCTGGCCATGGCGGTCGACACGCTGTCGCGGCTCAACATGTACGCGGGCAGCGAGCTGTTCATCGAGGACGGTGACGAGGCCGCCTTCGCCGAGCAGGCCAGGAGCGTCGACATCGGCGTCAGCGCGATCCCGGTGCTGAAGAAGGGCGCCACGACGACCTACCAGCCGAACACGCGGGCCGCGTTCGTCCCGCCGTCCTCGCCCAAGAAGGAGCAGGCGCTGGCGATCGTGAAGTGGCTGGTCTCCGAGGAGGGCCAGGCCGAGCTGTCCAGCCACGGCGTCAAGGCGGTGCTGGAGACCGACCAGGTCGTGGCGAGCTTCGGCAAGGCCGTTCCCGAGCTGGCCAAGATCGACACCTCGGCCGTCTACTGGGGCGAGAACGCCGCGATCTCCAATTATGCGAACACCGAGTACTGGGACCTGCCGCTGTGGTCGGTCTACCGCCAGCACATCCTGCGTGACGGCGGGACGCCCGAGCAGGCGCTGACCCTCTCCCAGCAGCAGGACATCCCCAACTACATCAAGGCTCAGTCCGAGTCAGGGAAGGATTGGTAACACTGTCCCCCACCGTGGAACGCTGGGGCGTCCACGAGATCGAACTGGCCGGGCCTTCCGGCGGCAACCCCTTCACGGAGGTTCGCCTGTCGGCCCGGTACCGGTTCCGCAATCGCGTCGTCGAGGCCGAGGGCTTCTACGACGGCGACGGCGTCCACCGCGTCCGGTTCATGCCGGACGCGGTGGGTTCGTGGAGCTACACCACCGTCAGCAACGTGACCGAGCTGGACGGGCACACGGGCGGCTTCGAGGCGGGGCCGCCCGCTCCCGGGAACCACGGCCCCGTGCGGGCCACCGGCACCGACTTCGAGTACGCCGACGGCACCCCGTACCTGCCGTTCGGCACGACCGCCTACCACTGGACGCACGACATGGACGCGGAGCGCGAGCGCAGGACGCTGGCCACGCTCGCCGCCTCCCCGTTCAACAAGCTGCGCATGTGCGTGCTGCCGACCGGGCCGATGCGGCCGCCCGAGGTGCCGTTCGCCGGCGAGGATCCCGGCGGGCTGGACAGGACCCGGTACAACCCGGTCTTCTTCCGCCATCTCGAAGCCAGGATCAGGGATCTGCTGGAGCTGGGCATCGAGGCCGACGTCATCCTCTTCCACCCGTACGACGGAGGGGTGCGGGGAGTCGAGGACATGGGGCGCGAGGCCGACCACGCCTACCTGCGGCACGTCGTCGCCCGTCTGGCCGCCTACCGCAACGTGTGGTGGTCGGCCGCCAACGAGTACGACTTCAACCGGGCCAAGACCGTCGCGGACTGGGACGACATCCTGCGCACGATCCAGCGGCTGGACCCGTACGAGCACCTGCGCTCGATCCACAACGGCACCCGCATGTACGAGGTCGCGACCCTGTACGACAACACCAAGCCATGGATCACCCACCACAGCGTCCAGCACTGGGACGTCACGCCGGCCTCCGAGTGGCTGCGCGCCTGCCCGAAGCCGGTGGTGCTGGACGAGATCTCCTACGAGGGGAACATCGGCAAGCGCTGGGGCAACGTCACCGGCCCCGAGCTGGTGGACCGCTGCTGGGAGGCCATGGCGCGCGGCGCGTACGCGGGGCACGGCGAGTCGCTGGCCGGGCACGAGGAGCGGGCCTGGATCGGCAACGGCGGCGGCCTGTACGGGGAGAGCCCGGCCAGGATCGCGTTCCTGCGCGAGGTCATGGAGGGGCTGCGCCGCGACGGCGGCGCCCTGCGCTACCTGGGCCGGCGGCGACCGGCCCGCGTCACGGTGGAGCCGCCCTCGGACGGCGGCGCCCGCGAAGGCGCCCGCGAAGCCGGCCACGAGGGCGGCCACGATGACGGCCACGATGACGGCGGCTACACCGTGGAGATCATCGACGCCTGGAACATGACGCGCACGCCGGTTCCGGGCGTGTACCGGGGACGGGCCGAGATCGTGCTGCCGCGCCGCCCGTACCTGGCGCTGCGGATGACGGAAGTGGAGGACCGATGAGGATCGGGCCGATGGCGACCACCGCGCTCGGCTGGCACCTGCACGGCGAGAAGCGGCGCGCGCGGACACTCGCCGCCCTCGCGTCCTCGCCGTTCGACCGGGTGCGGATGGCGGCGGCCGCGACCCGGTGCACGCTGGACGAGCTGGAGGAGCGGATCTCGGAGCTGGCCGCGATCGGCGTGACCGCCGAGATCGTGCTGCTGCGCGCCGAGGACGGCATCGACGACGCCGGAGCCGCCGCCCGCTACGTGACGGAGGTGGTCCCGCGGCTGGCCGCGCACGCGAACGTGTGGTGGTCGCTGTCGGACGACCCCGCCGCGCTGCCGGGCCTGTCCGAGCACGACTGGGTGGCGCTGGCGCGCCTGGTCGCCGAGGAGGGCCCCGGCCGCCACCCGCTGTCGATCACGACGGGCCCGGACGACCCGCTGCTGTGGCGGCACGGCTTCACCCACGGCAGCGTGACCGTGCCCCGCCCGCGCGACGCCTGGGTGCGGACGCGCGACCACCACCTGCCGGTGCTCATGGACATGTGCGGGTACGAGGGCGACGCGGACGACCCCTGGCGCAGCCTGCCCCCCGAGGAGGTGGTCACCAGCGCGTGGGACGGCGCGATCCGGCGGCGGTACGTGACGCACGGCGAGGCGTACGCCGATGACGAGGGCCTGACCTGGTCGCGGGACGGCGGGACGCTCACCGGCGAGGCCGTCCCCCGGCTCGCCCTGCTGCGGCACGTCTTCGCCGGGACGCCGGACGAGGCGACCTATCGCGACCGCGACGCGCCCATGCTGGAGCTGCCCGGCGAGTTCTACCTGGAGTTCTGCGGCGAGCACCGTTTCCCGCAGCGGGAGTACGAGGTGCCGGAGGGGCGGTACGAGGTCGAGGTGATCGACACGTGGGAGATGACGGTCACGCCGGGCGGCGTGCGGGAGGGCCCGACGGTGACGGTCGACCTGCCGGGCACGGTCGGCCAGGCCGTGCGGCTGAGGCGGTGCCCGTGACCGTCTCCGCGCGGACCGCCGGCAGCCCCGGCAGCTCCGACAGCACCGCCATCGCCGCCATCGCCGAGCCGGGCGGGAAGGACGTCGACGTGGTGGCGGGCCGGGACGGGCCGGAGATGCTGCTCGGCCGCCGCGACGCCGGCGCCCCGCACCTGCGGGTCCCGCTGCGCGGCCTGCTCACCGCCTCGGCGGGCCGGCCGTGGCGGGTCGAGCCAGCGCGGCCCGGCGGCGTGACGGTGACGGACGGCGGGACCCTGGTGGTGACGGCCCAGGCCGAGGCGCTGAGCGCGCGCCTGGAGCTGGCCTTCACCCCCGACGGCCGGCTCACGCTCACCACCACGTGGCGCAACGACTCGGCCGAGGAGGTCGCCGACGTGGCGGCCGGCCTGCTGATCCCGCTGCCCACCGAGGACGCCCACGTGACCGTGCCCGGCGTGCTCTACAACGACAACCCTTCGTCCGACCCGGCCCGTACCGTCCCGCACATCGCGGGCGGGCTCGTGGTCGAGGAGCACCGGCTGCCCGTCCCCGCGGTCAACGCCGCGTGGGACGGCCGTTACGTCAGCCTCTTCGCCCACCCCGAGCCCGACCGGTCTCCCGAGGACGGCACCGTCGCCTACGGCTCGCTCGGCCTCCTGCGCTCGCCGAAGCTCACGGAACAGCGGCTGACGGAACCGGGGCCGACGGAACCGGGGCCGACGGAACCGGGGCCGACGGAACCGGGGCCGACGGCGCACGGGCTGACGGTGACGGCCATGTCCGGCGTGATCATGTTCGACGGGCGTCCCGACGTCTGTTACGTCAGCAAGGCCGAGATCGCCGACCGGCCGGTCGGCTACCGTGACCTCGCCCCCGCGGCGACCCTCACCACCCGGCACACGCTGGACTGGGGGCCGGTCGAGCCGCGCGGGCTCGGCTTCACCACGCTCGTGCGCACCGGCCTCTACCAGGACGAGGGCGCCCGGCCCTTGTCCGCCGACGAGCTGGTCCGGCTCAAGGCCAACGCCATGGACGCCCGCTGGAACGGCGACGGCTACCTCGCCTACGACGGCGTACGGCACGGCCGGCCCCGGTCATATCTGTACGGCTGGACCGGGCAGTGCATGAAGCTGGCCCGCTGCGACGCCCTGCTCGGCCTCCAGGAGGACCGGCCGGAGCGGATCGAGCGGGCCCGGCGGGCCGCGGACTTCTACGTCGCGGGCAGCGCGACGCGGGTGCGCGGCCTGCGGGCCGCCCGCTACCTCGTCGACGACGGCGCGTGGGAGCCGTTCCGCAGGGACGGCGCGGACTTCGTCTCCAGCCGCGCCCACGGCGAGACCATCGCCGACCTGGCCGGCCTGGCCGCCGACTTCAGGGACGCGGGCCTCGACGTGCCGCCGGAGTGGGAGGAGGCGGTGGCGCAGGCCGCCACGCTCTTCTGGCACTCGCGGCTGCCCGAGGGCGTCGTCCCGCTCGGCTGGACCCCGACGGGCGCCTCGGTCAGCACCATGGTCAGCGCGGCGGGGATCGCGTGCGTGCAGGCGATGCTGGGGGCCTACCGGCTCGGCGGCGAGCGCGTGTGGCTGCTGCGCGCCGAGGAGGTGCTCGGCCAGTACCACCGGCTGCACGCGGCCACGTTCGAGCGGCCGTTCGCGCACGCCACGCTCGACGCCTCAGGGGAGGACAAGGAGGCCGGGATGTACTACTTCCTGGCCGCCTTCGAGCTGTACCGGCTCACCGGCAAGGAGCTGTACGCGCGGTGGGCGCGGACGGCGGCCGACTGGCTGCTCACGTTCGTCTACGTGTGGTCGCCCGAGTACGACACGGGCACCACGTTCGAGCGGCGCGGCTTCAAGGCGTGCGGCTGGCCGTCGGTGAGCGTGCAGAACCACCACCTCGACGTGTTCTTCCCGACGTCCGAGCTGATGGAGTTCGGCCTGGCGACCGGCGAGCCCTGGTACGCCGAGCGCGCCTGGACGATCCTGCACGCCATGGGCCAGGGCGTCTGCGCGGAGCCCGGCGACTGGGGCTTCGAGGTGCCCGGCGAGCAGGGTGAAGGGTTCTTCCAGACCAACTGGCAGCGTACGGGCGAGGCGAACACGTGGAACCCGTCCTGGGTGATCGCGCTGCCGCTCTACCACGCGCTGCGGATGAGGAAGGCGGCATGAACTTCGCCGACGAGGAAGCGGCCTGGCGGTACGCGGACGAGCTGAAGGACCGGGTGCGCCCGCCGGAGTTCCCCGACCGCTGGTTCGACCTGACGGACTACGGCACCGGCGGCCCCTGGACGGAGGCGTTCCGCGCCGCCGTCGCGGCCTGCCACGAGGCGGGCGGCGGTCATGTGCGGGTGCCGCCGGGAACGTACGAGACCGGCGCCATCCACCTGCTCAGCGACGTGGACCTGCACGTCGAGGCGGGGGCGACGATCCGGTTCAGCACCGACCCGGCCGACTACCTGCCGGCCGTCTACACCCGGTTCTCGGCCGTCGAGTGCTACAACTACTCCCCCTTCGTCTACGCCTACGGCCAGGAGAACATCGCGATCACCGGCGCCGGGACGCTCGACGGCTCCGCCGGCCCCGAGCACTGGTGGCCGTGGGTGGGCACGCCCGAGTTCGGCTACCGGGAGGGGCAGCCGCACGAGGCGGCGGACTGGGCCGAGCTGCAGCGGATGGCGGCCGAGGGCGTCCCGGTGGCGGAGCGGGTGTTCGGGGCCGGGCACTACCTGCGGCCGAACATGATCCAGCCGTACCTGTGCCGCAACGTGCTGGTGGAGGGCGTGCGGATCGTGCGCTCCCCCATGTGGGAGATCCATCCGGTCCGGTGCGAGAACGTGCTGGTCAGGAACGTGTCCATCCACTCGCGCGGCCCCAACAACGACGGCTGCGACCCCGAGTCGTGCCGCTCGGTGGTGATCACCGGGTGCGTGTTCGACGTGGGCGACGACTGCATCGCCATCAAGGCGGGGCGCGGGCCGGACGGGCGGCGGGTCGGGGTGCCGTGCGAGGACGTGCTGATCGAGGACTGCGACATGCGTTACCGCTACGGTTCGGTCGCCATCGGGACGGACACGACCGGCGGCATCCGCAACGTGTTCGTCCGCCGCTGCCGGTGGGGCGGTCCCGGGCTGTACTTCGGGCTCTACATCAAGACGAACTCCGTGCGCGGCGGCTTCGTGGAGAACGTCTACGTCAAGGACGTCGAGGTCAGCGAGCTGACCAAGGAGGTCGTCTCGATCGACCTCTACCACGGGGACGGGCACAACGGCGACGATCCGCCGCCGATCAGGAACGTTCACGTGTCGGGAGTGCGCAGCGACCGCACGCGCAGCGCGTACCTGCTGCGGGGGTATCCCGAGCAGCCGCTGCGGGAGATCACGATCAGGGACAGCTCGTTCGCGCGGGTGCTGCGGGCGGACGTGGCCCGCGACGTGGAGGGACTGTCGGTCACGGGGGTGACCGTGGGCGAGAGCTGATCGCGGGCCTGGCTGATCGCGGGCGGGATCGACCGGCGAGCCGGCCTTGCCGCCGACGGCGGTGGCGGCGGCGAGGCGGCGTCAGCAGCCGAGGATCCGGCCCATCGCCTCTTGCCGGGACGCGTCGGTCAGCGTGTAGCGGGCCGTGGCGTTGGCGAAGCGGCGGACGAGTTCGTGCAGGCGGTAGCGGCCGGGCGCGGACTGCTCGATCAGGTGCACGTCGAAGAGACCTTCGAGCAGCCGCTCGGCCCAGTCCACGCCGACGTCGGCCAGCGCCGCGGCCATGCAGGCGTCGACGCTGGTCGGGGGCAGCAGGCTCAGCAGCCGTAGCAGGTGTCGTTCGTCCGGGGTCAGCCGTTCGTACGAGAGCGTGAGCGCGTCCGCGACGCTGCGGTCACCGGTGACGAACTCCTCCAGACTCGGCCAGCTCTCGCGCAGCCGCCGGGCCAGGTAGCCGATCGACCAGGCCCGCCTGCCGCGCAGCCGGCTGCCGACGATGCGGACGCCCAGAGGCAGATGCCCGCAGCTCTTGACCACGTCGGCGACCGCGCCGGCCTCCGCCGCGGCCCGCGTCTCTCCGGCCAGCCGGGCGAGGAGCGCCGCGGCGTCGCCCGGCGACAGGACGTCGAGGGAGAGGGTGTCCGAGGCGTCGAGGTCGGTGAGCCGGCGCCGGCTCGTGACCAGCACCAGGGAGCCGTTCCCGGGGAGCAGGGGCCGTACCTGTGCCGCGCTGGCGGCGTTGTCGAGCACGAGCAGCACCCGCCGGCCGGCGAGTTCGGCCCGCCACATCGCGGTCCGCTCCTCGACGCGGTACGGGAGCCGGTCGCCGGGCACGCCGACGGCGCGCAGCAGCACGTCGAGCGCCGCGGCCGGATCGACCGGCTCCCGGCCGGCGGTGTGGCCGTGCAGGTCGAGGAAGAGCCGCGCGTCGGGATAGCGGTCGGCCACCCGGTGAGCCGCCCGTACGGCGAGGGCGGTCTTGCCGGCGCCCGCCATGCCGTCGATCGTCAGGATCCTCCCGCCGGGCCCGTCACGGTGCGACCGGCTCAGGAGGCGTTCGAGCTCGGCCGACCGCCCGACGAAGTCGGGAATGTCGCTCGGCAGGTCGTGCCGCCTGATCTGGATCCTGGGGGCCGGCGCGCCGAGGCACGGATCCCTGGCCAGGATCGCCCGGTGCAGCTCCTGGATCTCCTCGCCGGGCTCGATGCCCAGTTCCTCGGTCAGCAGCGCGTTGACCGTACGGAAGCACTCCAGCGCCTCCGCCTGCCGTTCGCACCGGTACAGAGCGGTCATCCGCTGGGTCCAGAACCGCTCGCGCAGCGGATGGCGGGCGGTCACCTCGCGTAGCCTGACCACCAGGTCACGATGGTGGCCCAGCGCCAATTCCGCGTCGATGTACGCCTCCAGCGCCAGCGTCCGCCGCTCGGCCAGGCCGGGCACGACCTCCCGGTGCAGCACCTCCGACGGCACGTTCGACAGCGGGGTGCCGGACCAGAGCGCCAGCGCCTCCTCCAGCAGGGCCGCCGCCTGTTCGGGATCGGCCGTCCTCGCCTCACTCACCAGGGCGTCGAACCGGTGCAGATCCAGCGCCTCGTCCGGTACCTCGATGAGGTAGCCCTCCGGCCGGGTCACGATCGGATCGGGTGCGCCGACCGTCGCCAGGGTGCGGCGCAGGCGCATGACGTAGGTGTGCAAATTGGCCCGTGCGTTGCCGACGCGGTCGCCCCGCCACACGCGGGCGATCAGCTCGTCGGCGGGCACGAGGCGGTTGGCGTCGACCAGCAGCGAGGCGAGCAACGCCCGCTGCCTGGCGGCCCCGACCTGTAAGGGGACCCCCGCGTAGGTCACCGTGAGCGGTCCCAGGAGCCCGAACTCGAACATTCGCCCGCCTCCTCGCCTCAGCCGGCCGCGCTGAGTGCTCGTCTCCCCGTGGGCTCAAACCAATGTCAGCTTCGCATCCCAACCCGGGCAGACCCCAACATTTCCCCAGTTTTCTAAGCGAAGCCGTCCGGCCGTATGCGGGAGGTTAAGTGCGCTGCCGGCCGGCCAGGTATTCGCGGGGCTCGACGGCGGTGGTGTCGAGTTCGAGGCAGCGTCCCATGGCGTTGACGGCGGCGGCGTGGTCGCCGAGGTGGTCGTGACACTGCGCGGCGCGGAACCAGCCGGTCGCTCCGGCTCCGGTGCCGAGTTCGCCGGCCCGTTCGTACCAGAACGCCGCCCGCACGAGATCTCCTGCGGCGGCGAACCCGTCTCCCGCGCGGAGTCTCGCGTGCACGCAGTGCGGGTCGAGCCGGAGCAGCTCGTGGCAGAGCGCGAGCGCCCGCGGCCCCGCCTCGCCGTGTGTCTCAGCGCGTGTGCCGCCGTGTGACTCGGCGCGGGTCTCGGCGCGGGTCTCGGCGTCGAGTTCCAGTTCGAGGAGGTAACGCCGGTTCTCGCGCACGATCATCGCGTCCGTACCGGCCGACGGGTCGTCGTGCGCGTGCCCCGCGGCCGGCGGGTCGCCGTGCGCGTGCCGCGCCGCCGCCAGGTCGTCGTGCGCGTGCTTCGCGGTGACCAGCGCGGACGTCGCGGCGTCTTTGTCGCCCTCCGTGAGCCGGAGCAGGGCGGCCGCCCGGTGGAAGCGGCTGTGGACCAGGCAGGCGTGCCAGTCGTCCGGTGGTTTCGCCAGCTCGCGGCCCCGTTTCTCGAACCGCCTGGCCGAGGTGAGGTCGTTCGCGTGGCGCAGGGCGTGCCCGATGCCCTGGAAGCAGGCCGCCAGCGCCACCAGCGGGTCGCCGGAGCCGGCCAGGTCCGCGAACAACGACAGGGCGTGCGCGGCGTGGCCGGGCGACCCGGCGCGCACGCGGGCGACCTCGTAGACGTACCGGTCGCGTTCCGGGTCGCCGTCGGGCCGGACCGGACCGGCCAGCCGGAGGGCGAGCGGGTGGTACGAGAGCTGGGCCAGCTGGAAGATCAGCAGCGTACGGCCGCGATGATCGAGCTCTGCGAACCCGTCCACCGCCGCGACCAGCGTCTCCCACCGGGGCGTGCGCAACTCCTCGGGCAACTGCCGTGGATCCGCGCAGTCGTACGCGTCGAGCCCCGCGTGCCGGACGACCTGGCGCCGGACGCCGGGCAGGCCCATCCGCGAGAACCACGGCCACCGCGCCGCCCCCGGATCGGCCAGCCAGGTCGAGACCGGCCTGATCATCCGCAGGCGCAGCGACGCCACCTCGCTGTCGGCCAGGTCGATGAGCGGCCGCCAGAAGGCGGCCAGCCGGTTGTGCGGCAACGCGGGACGGCCGCTCACCCGGGGGAAGCCGCCCCGGGGGTCGCTGCGCGTGTAGCGCTGACGCACGCGGAAGCGGCCCGGCACGCTCAGCGTCCTCCTCCCTCGCGCTTGCGGTAGCTCGCGATGAGGATGCCGGAGGCCCAGTCCACCAGCGTGGGCACCAGGCCCGGCTCGGCCAGGATCTCCGCGCGGAACCGCTCGACGCGCGGGTAGTGGGCCTCGGTCCACTTCTCCTGCGGCAGCAGGTCGTCGGCGATCAGCAGCGCCCCGTCGGCCAGGTGGGCGAAGACCAGGTCACGGCGGTCGAACTTGAGGATGGTGGTGTCGACGAAGACCAGGTCGAACGGCGGGCCCGAGTAGGCGGTGAGCCAGTCGACCGCGTCCGTGCGCACCACCTCGGCGCGGTCGTCCTCGGCGAGCACCGACGCGCAGGCCTGGGCCAGGCCGGGGAAGAGCTCCAGGGTGGTCAACCGGGCCGCCGCGTCCATCCCGGCCAGCAGCCAGCCGGCGCCCACGCCGACGCCGGCGCCGATCTCCAGGATGCGGCCCCCTGGCTTGCTCGCGGCCAGGGTGCGCAGCAGCGCGCCCGTCTGCCGGTCGGACGACAGCCGCCAGTTGCCCTTGTCCGCGATGGCCTGCGCCTTGGCGGACAACGGCGGGACGTCGATGAGGTGTTCTGTCACCATCGGCTCCTTCGTCGTTTCATGCGGGCCGGACGCCCGGCTCGGAGGCCGCGGGCTCCACGGCGGCGGCGCGCGTCTCGTGCCGGATGCGGGCGCGGGCGAGATACTCGGTCAGCGCGCCGCGTACCAGCCAGTAGCCGACGACGCCGAGGTAGGCCCCGGCGATGCCGAGCCCGGCCACGCTCGCCAGCAGCCAGCTCACGGGCAGTTGCACGCACAACGCCGCTATCAGATTTCCGTACATGTCCGAGCGGGTCTGGCCGAGCGCGCGGAGCACGCTGACGTTGCCCAGCGTCCACGCGATCAGCGGCAGGCAGAGGCCGATCAGCGGCATCGCCGTGGCGCCGTCCCTCAGCACGTCGGGGAAGGAGGTGAACAGCGACGCCGCCGGTCCTGGCGCCACGACCAGCACGGCGCCCACGATCAGGGCGGGTGGCAGCAGGAGCAGCCTGCTCCCCCGCCACAGGACGGGCAGATCCTCCGGTCTGCCCGCGCCCGCGGCCCGCCCGATGAGGATGCGCGCCGCCGCCGAGAAGGCCGTTCCCACCCCGTAGAACAGGACCATCATCTGGAAGGCGATCCGTCCGCCGCCCAGCGCCGCCTGGCCGAGCCCGCCGACGATGGCGAAGAAGACGGCGTTGCCGGCGTAGTCCAGCCCCATGGAGACGATGGCCGGCCAGCCGAGCCGGGGGATCGAGGTCTCGAAGTCGACGGGGCCGCCGGGGCCCGGCCGCCGCAGCAGCTCCGCGAGCCGGAACCTGCGGGCCGCGACCAGCAGGCAGCCGATGCCGAGCAGCCAGGAGATCGTGGTCGCCAGGCCGTTGCCGGTCGCGCCCAGCCGCGGGAACGGGCCTGGCCCGTAGATCAGCAGCCAGTCGAGCAGGATGTTGGCCAGGTTGATCACGACGCTCGCCACCGTCGCGTACCGGGGCCGCTTGTAGGCGTTGAACGTCGCGGCCAGCAGGCTGAAGGGGACCAGCAGCAGCAGCGACGGCCCCCGTGCGATCAGGTAGTCCGCGCCGATGCCGCTGACGCCGCCGTCGCCGTCCGAGATGAGCCCGGTCAGCCATCCTCCCGCGAAGAGGCAGAGCAGGGTCAGCGGAACGGCGAGCGCGCCGCAGTACCCCATCGACGACCGCAACGACCGGCGGATGCCTTCGGGGTCGTCCCGCCCGGCGAACCTGGCCGCCAGGATCTGGTGTCCGACGACCGAGGCGAGCACGACGCCGGAGAAGACGTCGAAGACGGCCGACGCGCCCGACACCGCCGCCAGCTCGGCCGAGCCGAAGCGGCCCATCATGGCGGTGTCGACGATGCCCGACACCGACGACAGGAACGCGCCGAGGAGGAACGGCAGCCCGAGTGCGGCGATCTGCCGGACCGGCGTCCGCGCGTCGGAGGCGGTGTCCGCGCTCACGTCACCTCACCCCTCGGCGGTCCGCGCCGCGGTCAGGTACGCGCGGGGCTCGACGGCCGAGGCGTCCAGCTCCAGACATCGCCCGTAGGCGTTGATCGCCGCGCCACGGTCGCCGAGGAACTCGTGGCACTGCCCCGCGCGGAACCAGCCGATCGCGCCGGCCCCGGTGCCCAGCTCGCCTGCCCGCTCGTACCAGCGGGCGGCCTCGGCGTACTCGCCGATGGCCGCGTGCCCGTCGCCGACGGCCAGCCTGACCAGCACGCAGTACGGGTCGAGCGCGATGATCTCCGCGCACAGCGCCCGCACCTGGGCAGCGGACTCGTCACCACGGGCTCGCACGGCGGCGTTGATCTGCGACTCCAGCAGGATGCGCCGGTTCTCGTCCGCCACCATGGTGTCGACCTCGCCGGACACCTCGGGCCGCAGCCGCTCGTGGAAGTCCAGGGCGGCCCTCACCTCGGCGCGCATCTCCCCGAACCGGCGCTCGTTCAGGCGCAGCAGCGCCAGCGCCCGGTGGAAGCGGCTGAGCACCAGGTACGTGTGCCAGTCGTCGGGCAGATCGCGCACCGCCTGGCCGTGCCGCTCGAACCGGCGGGCCAGGTCCAGATCGTTCTCCTTGCGGATCGCGTGGCTGATCCCCTGGAAGCACGACAGCAGCGCGAGCAGCGGGTCCTTGGACGAGGTGGCCAACTGCTCGAACAGCCGCAGGGCGACGGGCCGGCTGCCGGGCAGCCGGGCGTGCAGGCGAGCCACCTGGTAGACGTACCGGTCGCGGACGGGGTCGCCGTCGGGCCGCACCTCGCCGGCCAGGCGCGTGCCCAGCTCGCAGAAGGAGAGCTGGGCGAGCTGGAAGAGCACCAGCGTGCGCACGTACGGGTCCAGCCGGTCGAACCGGTCGATGGCCCGGACCAGCGTCTCCCACGCGGGCGTGCGAAGCGGCTCGGCCAGGTCCTTCGGCACGCGGCAGTCGTACGCGTCGAGGCCCGCGTGCCTGATCACCTGGCGGCGCAGGCCCGTGACGTTGATCCGGGCGAACCACAGCTGTTCGCCGGACTCCGGCTCGGCCAGCCAGGCCGCGACCGGGCGGATCATCCGCAGCCGGGACGGCGCCACGTCGCTGTCGGTCATGTCGATGATCGGCCGCCAGAAGTGGGCGAGCCGGTTGTACGGCGGTTCGGGCAGGCCGGTGACGTGGGGGAACAGGCCCCTGGGGTCACTGCGCGCATAGCGCGGCCGCACCCGCGTGGTGCGTGGGTCAGACGCCAAGGTGAGTCTCCAGGAATCGCTCGATCTCGGTGAAAAGGGTCTGCCGGTTGGCGTTGGACCGTACGTGGTGGCCCTCGTCCTCGAACCTCAGGTACCTGACCGGGACTCCGAGGTCCCCGGCCCGCTCCGCGAACCGGTCGACCTCCGCGACCGGCACGCGGGGGTCGCGTACCCCGTGCGCGAGCAGCAGGGGAGCGCACGAGGCGTCCAGCGCCTGGGCGGGTGAACGACGCCGCAGCGCCCGCTCGTCCAGGCGCCCCCGGTAATGGGCGCTGTCACGAGCGCCGAGCACCTGGCGTCTCAGCAGGACGGCGAGCGGTTGCCAGTACGGGGGCGGGCGTTCGGTGAAGGAGACCAGGTCGCAGGGCGGGCTGATCGCGACCGCGCAGCGGACGAGGTCCTGCCGGGTGCACGCGGCGAGCAGCGAGGCGTAACCCCCGTAGGACGCGCCGCAGAACGCGACCCGCGCCGGGTCCACCAGCCCGGAGGCGACACCGCTCGCGACGGCGTCGTAGAGGTCATGCTGCATCAGACCGCCCCACTCGCCGTACCCCGCCATCCGGAACGCGCCGCCGAACCCCTTCGACCCGCGGTAGTTGACGTGCAGCGACAGGTAGCCGAGCGAGGCCAGGTACTGCGCGTCGGCGTGGAAGCGCCACAGGTCGCGGCCGGCCGGGCCGCCGTGGACCAGGACGACCGTCGGGTACGGCGGCCTCCCCGACCGCGGGCGCATCGCGTAGCCGCTGATCGCGAGGCCGTCGCCGGCGGTGAAACGGAAGTCCTCCAGCCGGGACAGCTCCCGCCCCACGAGGTCCGGCCGGTTGACGAACAGCGGCTCGGCCTCGCCCGTGGCGGGATCGTAGGAGTGGTAGGCGATCGGGCCGTCGTCGTGCACGCGGACGATCAGCCAGGTGCGGTCGTCCGCGCTGCGGTCGAGGATGACCGCGGAGTGCTCGTCGGTGGCGGCCAGGCTCGCGACCGCGGCCCGCGCCCGTGCGGTCAGCCCGTGGTAGCGCAGCCGCTGGTCCATGACCGCGCACAGGTCCGGCTCCCCCGTCACCGGGTCGAACCAGACGCCGTCGTTGCCGATCGGGTAGCCGCCGACGTCCAGTTCTGGATGTTCGAAGAGCGTCGCCGCCGAGCCGTCGCGCGATCCGACCGCGACCAGTCTGCGCGTGCCGGTCGCGCCGCCGGTCAGCAGGAACAGCCGCTCGCCGTCGCGGCTGAAGCCGTACACGGCCAGGTCGGGCGTGGCGTCGACCGGTACCGTGAGCACGGTGCGGGCGGTGCCGAGGTCGTCGCCCAGGACGATCTCCGTCGAGCCGTCCGCCGCGAACCGGGTGCCGCCGCGCGGCCTGAGCGCGCTGTCCACGAGCCAGCGATGGAACCCGGGGTCGGCGGCGACCAGGCGTGGCCCGCCCCCGGGGTCCCTGTCGTGATCGCCGAGGCCGGCCTGGAAGAGGCGCGTGCTTCTGCTCCTGGCATCCCGGTGGCTGTAGACGAGCGCGTCCGGTTCCGTGGCGGACAGCCAGTACTCGGTGACCGATCCCCCGGATGAGATCCTGATCGGGTCGAACGCCGCGCCCCGCAGCCCGGACAGCGCCCAGGACTCACGCCCGCGCGGGCTGTGCCGGTAGAGCAGGGCCGAGCCGTCGGCCGTCCACCGCAGGTCCTGGACCGCCTCCGCGTGGTGCGCGGCCAGCCGGCGTTCGGCGCCGTCGCCGGTGCGCAGCCACACCTCGGGGCCGCTGTCGCCGGTGCGGAGGAACGCGATCGAACGACCGTCCGGCGAGAGCCGGGGCGAGGTGTCGCGTTCGGCGGCGAGCAGCGCCCGCCGGAGCCGCACGTCGCCGGTCGCGGTAGGCACCGTCATGAGGCTTCCGGGGCGTTGTCGAAGCCGACGCCCGCGCCGCCTCGGGAGAGTCCCATCGTGAGGGTGTAGACCGGGGCGAATCGGTCTTGGGGCAGGTCGTGCAGCTCCAGGTACGCGCGGTCCTTCTGGGCCGGCGTGACCAGGGTGCTCAGCCCGTACGACATGGCGAGGACGATGAGCTGCTGGCCGAGGACGCCCGCCTCCAGATAGAGCCGGCGCAGGCCGTGCTCGCTGCGGTAGCCCCACTGGTAACGGGCGAAGTCGGCGACCAGCCCGAGCGTCCACGTCGCGGTCGCCGGTGAGTGCATGCCCTGCAGCACGTCGATCATGGCGTCTCGGTGGTCACCGGGCCGGATCCCGACGAGCTGGTGCTCCGGCGCGTCGTAGCGGTAGACGCCGGGCTCGACGCCCGCGACCTTGTAGACGCACAGGTAGAAGTCCCAGGCCGCGCCGCGGCGAGCCGGGCTCCCGTACCGCTCGGCCGGGTCGCGCGCGTCCGCGAGCCCGTACCAGAGCAGGCCGGACAGGCTGTCGAGCGGGGCCGCCTTCTTGATGTACGAACGTCCGGTGCGGCGGTTCACCAGCAGCCGGGCGATCTCCTGCGCCCCGAGCGGCGGCGGAGTGCCTAGAGGCAGCACGGGCCCGTCCGGGCGCCAGTCGGCGGGCGGCGGCCCGTCGGCACGCGTGGCCTGGGGCACGCCCGTCAGCGGGAACGCCTGAACGGCGCCGAGGCGGCTGGGCCCGCCGCCGTCCGAGGCTTCACCGCCGTCCGGGACCCGCTCGCCGCCGACCCGGGCGGGCGCACCGGTGTCCGGGTCCGAGGACGGTCCGGCCAGCCGGGAGGCGAGATAGTAGTGATCGGACGGGTGCCAGCGAC
Organism: Nonomuraea maheshkhaliensis; assembly: GCF_039529435.1. Taxonomy (NCBI): domain Bacteria; kingdom Bacillati; phylum Actinomycetota; class Actinomycetes; order Streptosporangiales; family Streptosporangiaceae; genus Nonomuraea; species Nonomuraea maheshkhaliensis. Next base: position 46,855 of record NZ_BAAAMU010000045.1, on the reverse strand, counting down.
GCTCCTGCCAGTGCCGCCAGTCGGGCAGCAGGGCGGTGCGCTCGCCCGCCGCCTTCAGCACGTTCTTCCACTCGTCGCCGTCGTCCAGCGCGGCGAGATCCGTCTCGCCGCGCAGGATGTGTCCTGACAACGCCTCAGGGGACCAGTGGAACCGCCGGCCGGTGACGGCGTCGGTCACCTCGACCTGCGCCGACTCCGGGTCGGCGGCGGGCCTCATCCTGAATCCGGCCGGCCACCGGGCCTCGGGGATCTCCGCCGACATCATCGTGCCCTTTCTCGCTGAACCGGACTCATCGGGCGGTCACCGGCGCCGTCACCGGCCCAGGCTCGCCGTCGGAGATGGCGACGGTGAGCAGGTAGCCTTCGCGCAGGCCGTGGAGCCCCAGGCTCTCCTCCACGTCCGCGGCGGCGTCGCGGTCGAAGACGGCGGCTCGCAGGCCCATCGCGCGGGCCGAGAGCTGCACCGTGCTCGCGATGTGCCCCGCGTCCATGTGCACCGTCCTGAACGTCCTGGGCTCGCGGTAGCGGTACATGTTCCGTTCGAAGAGGCTCGTGATGACCACCAGCGCCCTGACGCCGGGGAAACGCCGGACGGTCTGCGGGAAGATCCGGCGCAGGTCCTCGTCGCCGAGCGGGCCGCCGTCGTCCAGCAACCGCAGCCCGAACGGCCGCATCGTGACGTGGTAGCGGCCCGGCTCGACGCCGGGGACGTCCCGGACGATCAGGTATCCCTCCGAGGGGTTGCGTCCGCCTCCCGACGGGCTGCTCCGTCGCAGCAGCGGCGCCGCGTCGGTGATCGGCACCCTCTCCCCGGTGGCGCCGAAGGACAACGACAGGATCCGGGAGAGCGCGGCGAAGTCGGCACGGCCGTCAAGCCGCTCGCCGCCCCATACGGTGCGCACCGTGCCCGGCGTCATCCCCTCCGCCGGTGCGGGCAGCGGGAGCTCGGGGCGTTCGAGATAGTCGAGTTTGTGGCGGTCGAGGTCGGGCTCCACGGCCTGGTAGGCACGCATGCGATCGTGGTCGAAGTACGTGCCCGCCGCCTCGGAGTAGTCGACGCACGGATAGTCGTAGGCGAGCGCGTGGTATTCGGCCGCCTCGCCCCAGCCGTGCCGGCTCCAGCTCCGGCGGAGCCCGGTCAGCCAGGCGAGCCGCGGATCGAGCTCGGCCCGCGACTCCTCCACGACGAGCGCCCGGTCGCACAGCACCTCGATCAGGCCCGACCAGTAGGCGGCCGGCCGGTGCAGGGGATCGGCGTCCGCCAGGTGGGCGGCGAGGTCGTCCGGCGTGCGCGGGCGGAAGGCGGCGGCCAGCGCCGCGGCGGCGGGCGGGCGCAGCCGGTGGCGTCTCTTCTCCAGCAGGTTCTCCGCTATCCAGCGGTCGCCGACCAGTTCCGACGGGGGAATCATTCTGACCGCGGCATTGATTCGTACGCGCATGAGACTCTCAGACATCACTCGATGGAATGTGCCGAATGCCGTGGCGCCGTCGTGGTGAACCGACGCCGGCACCACGACACCGGCCTACTCGTGCGTCACTAGTAGCACTCGCACTGGAGGAGCATCACGTCGTATTCCGACGTGTCCTCGACGACATCGAGCGCCTCTGCGGACGTCATGGTCTCGCTCATCTGAATTCACCTCCTCATTTCAGCCGTGCGGGGCCGACGGTCCCTGCGGGACAGGCAGCCGTCAATGACTGAAGACCGCTTTCCACGCTTTGTGCGTGGCGCCCGGGAATGGTTCTAGCACACCGCGATATCAATTGACTGGCAGCCGTCTGTCAACTGCCTGACAGCTGCCGGAAAAGACGTTCCGGCACTTCCGGATGCAGGTTCACCGAGAATGAGCACCCTCTTGACAGGCGATTGACTTTATTGCCAGGCTGGCGCCGCGCAGTGATTTCCAGCGCGTTCTCCACTTCGCGACGAGAAGGAGTGGCATCCATGTCGGGCGGCTATATCGTCGGGGTGAACACCGGCTCGCACGACGCCTCCGCGGCGCTGGTGCGGGACGGAAGGATAATCTCGCTGATCGAGCAGGAGCGGATCAGCCGCCGCAAGCGCGCGGTCAACGAGTCGCCGCGCGACGCCATCAGGACGTGCCTCATGGACGCCGGCATCGAGCTGAGCGACGTCTCGTGCGTCGCGGTCGGCTGGGACATGCCGAAGTACTTCGCGCTCGAAGGCCGCGGTTTCCCCGTGGACGTCTTCCGCAAGCGCATCGGCGTGCCCCGCGAGATCCCGATCCACTTCTACGGCCACCACCTGGCCCACGCCGCCAGCGCGTTCTGGACCAGCGGCTGGGACCGCGCCACGGTGATCGTCACGGACGGGCGGGGCGAGGACGCCGCCACGACGACCTACCTCGCCGAGGCCGACACCTTCAAGCGGCTGGCCCAGTGGGACCTCGCCGAGTCGCTGGGCCGCTACTACAGCAAGGCGTCGTCGTGGAGCGGGCTCGGCCCCGCCGACGTCGGCAAGTTCATGGGGCTGGCCGCCTACGGCGAGCCGCGGATGGCGATGCCGATCGAGGTGACCCCCGACGGCTACCGGCTGGCCGGGGCGGAGCGGGTGCCGAACCGGACGATGCCGGAGCTGCGCGAGGCGCTGAACGCGAGCGTGACGCCGTACTTCTCCGCCTGCTTCCCGTACGGGGAGGGCGACGGGGTCGAGATCATGGCGTACGCGGACTTCGCCGCCTCGGTGCAGTCGTCGCTGGAGGCGGCGCTGAGCTCGCTGGTCACGGCGGCCGTCGGCGAGACCGGCTGCGCCCAGGTGGTGCTGGCCGGCGGCGTGGCGATGAACTGCACCGCCAACGGCAAGCTGGCCCGTCATCCGTCGGTGGCGGAGCTCTACGTGCCGCCCTTCGCCTACGACTGCGGCGTGGCCGTCGGCGCGGCCCTGCTCGCCGCCAAGGACAGCGGCCTGGCCGGTGTGTCCACCGCGAACGGCCGGGTGGGCGCCTACCTCGGCCGCGACCACTCCGCGCGGATCGCGGAGGTGGCCGAGTCGGCGCCGCTGGCCGGCCAGCGGCTTTCGGAGTCCGACCTGGCCGCGTGCGTGGCCGAGCACCTCGCCGCGGGCCGCCTGGTGGGCTGGTACCAGGGCAGGGCGGAGGTGGGGCAGCGGGCGCTGGGCGCGCGGAGCATCCTGGCCGACCCTCGGCGGCGCACGATGGTGGGCCGGCTCAATCAGGTCAAGGGCAGGGAGCTGTGGCGGCCGCTCGCGCCCAGCGTGCTCGCCGAGGACCGCGACCGCGTCTTCACCCACGACCTCGGCGACCTCGGGCACTACATGCTCGGCGCGACCCACGTCCGCGACGGCGTACGCCCCCTGATGCCGGCGACCGTGCACGTGGACGGCACCGCGCGCCCGCAGTACGTCCGCCGCGACCGGACGCCGCGCTACTACGACGTGATCGAGTCCTTCCGCGACATGACCGGCACGCCGGCCGTGCTCAACACGTCCTTCAATCTGGCCGGCGAGCCCATCGTGTGCTCCCCGGAGGACGCCCTGTCCACGTTCATGCGCAGCGGGCTGGACGTTCTCGTCCTCGGCGACCACGTGCTGGAGCGCACCGGCCAGGAGAGCGCGGCCGGCTGAGCGGCGGGGCGGGTCAGTTGCGGTACTCGCAGAGGATGTGCGACTTGCCCTTGAACAGACCCACTCGCAGGTGCTGAACGCCGGGCTGAGCCGCCGGTGCGTCATCGTGGTGTGGCCGGAGCTCCCCTTCGAGCTGTACGTCGCGTCCGAGACGTTCGAGTCGGTGTAGAGGTACACGTCCATCCCCCTTCCGGCCTCGACGGAGCCTCCTGTGATCGACAGGCAGGAAGCGCTGCCGCACTCCACGTTGCTGCCGATCTCGCGGTTGCAGTACGTGATGAGGGCGGCGTGCGCGGTCCCGGTCGTGGTGGCGAACAGCGGGACCGACAGCAGGAAGGCCCGAACGAGCGGCAGCGGCCTCTTGCGGAGTGACATGGCCTGACTCCTCGTGCTCCTCGTGCTCCTCGTGCTCCTCGTGCTCCTCGTCTCTGAAGGGCTCCTCGTCTCTGAAGGGCTCGTCGCGCCACGGTGGGCGACAGGTCGGCGAGGGTGAAGGTTCCGCCCGTACCGGCGACGCTTCGAGGGCCGGACGACGAGGAAAAGGCCGACCGCGGCGGCTCCGGCGGTGGCGGCGGCCGTCGTAATCAACGGTTTTCTCATGACGATGAACCTCTCTCCTGCCGTCCCGGTCATGAGGCGATGCGTGATTCGCATTTCAGGTCCACGTGGGCGTGCGAGCCCGCGAGCGTCCATTCGCAGCCGCTGCGGCCGACGCTGCAACCCGGGTGGCTGAGGACGACGATCGAGCTCACGGAATCGGAGGTGGCGTAGAGGCCGCCGTCGGCGCCGTCGTAGGTGTTAGCGTAGACGCGGAAAATGCTGCCGGAGATGCTGGTACGAGCGCCTTTCCTGGCGCCGCTGGACGCGTGCGGGTAGAGGGTGCCGCCGACGGCGGGGCATTTCGGTACGTGACGTAGTGGTCGGCGTACGCGGCGGCGGGAGTCACGGATATCGCCGCGCCGGCGAGCGCGAGCACCGTGAAACCGGATCCGAGTCTCATGACATCCCTTCCGGACAGAAGGGGAGTCAAACTCTGTCGAACCCCGACGATGAATCCGGGTGGAATATCCGTGGCACACGTCCGGCACATTTCGCGCATATTCCAGGCGTGCACCGGTCTGTGCTCTCTTCGTCTCGGAACGTACTCGGGGAAAACGGCGGTGAATGATGGGTGCGCGTGCTCAGCCGATTCCGGCGCGGGTCGCCGCCGCCCCCGCGGCGGGGGGGGGGGCGTGCGTCGTGATCGCGGCGCCGCGTGAAGTGCGCCCCGGTCGGCGAGGCCAGCAGCGCGGCCTCTCCGCGCTTGTTCCCCGCCGCCTCGGTCAGGGCGAGCGCGGGCCGTAGGCGTTCTCCCAGCGATCGAACGAGGGCCTGGCCTGGAACAGGGTCTCGGTGCCGAGAGCCGGCTCCCAGCAGATCTCGTCCAGGCCGTGGTCCGCGGCCTGCCCGATGGCGGCCAGTCGTCCTGCGCGAGGATCGCCCGGTGCAGGTCGCGTAATTCGGTGCCGGGGTCCGGACCGGCCTGCTCGACCAGCAGTCGATCCGCAGCTCCAGGGCCCCGAGGCGCAGCTCGGCCGGCCGGGGGGCCTCCGTCGCCAGCACCCGGAGGTCGGACATGCCGGAGAACGCGGGCCCTCGCCAGAGCTCCAGCGCCTGGCTCAGGAGCCGGCCGGCACCGGGCAGGTCCCCGGCGGCCTCCGCCGCACGCCCTCCGGGCGCGAGCTCCTCGAACCCGCGTGGCGTCCAGCTCGGCGCGGTCCACGCGCAGCAGGTGACCCCGGCCGCGCGAGGCGATCCGCCCCGGATCCCCGAGGTGCCGCCGGAGCCGGTGCACCTACGTCTGCACGTTCTTGACCGCGCTCTTCGGCGCTTCGTCCCCCACAGCGCCTCCGCCAGGAAGGGGGCGGAGACCGGCCGGCCCGCGCAACACAGCAGCACCGCCGGCAGCATCCGCGCCTTGGGCGTCCCGAGATCCAGCTCGGCACCAGTCCGCCGGACCACGAGCGGACCCGACACTGCGAACTCCACTACGTCCCTTCCACCGCCGCGAGGAGGCCGGCCACGGTGCGTCGGGCCGGCCCTCTCGTGATGCGTCACCGCGGTAGACGGCCGCTTACGTGCCGGGCGCCGGGGCGTCAGTGCATCGGGGCCCAGATCGTCATGGGGCCCGCACCCCTGTTGGCCCAGGTGTGGTACGGCACGAAGGTGAGCTCGACCGGGCCCGCGTGCTCCGGCTCCCGGGGGGCGGTGGCGGTGCGGTAGGGGAAGCCGCCGTCCTCCTCGCGGTGCGCGTGGGCCCGGCCGCGCGCGAGGACCGGCACCACCTCGGCGGGCAGGCCGGGCAGCGGGGCGCCGTCCCTCAGGTCGGGCCCCGCCAGGCACAGGTCGTCCACGATGACGCCCGGGTGGTCCACCTGCTCCAGGCAGTAGACGAGCGGTCCGCGCTCGACCGCGACGTGCCCCCGGGCCACGTCCAGCCGGGGCACGGCGGCGGTCAGGCGGGGGCGGACGGCGAGGTCCAGAGTGACGCGGTCACCGGGCCGCCAGGCCCGCCGGACACGGTGATACCCGGGGTTCGCGGGCTCGCCGTTCACGCCGGCCGTCCCGTCGGCCCACGCCGGGATGCGCAGCGCGAGGGTCCACGGCAGGTCCGGCGTCTCCCTGACCACGATCTCGACCCGGCCGTCCCACGGGTAGTCGGTCTCCACCTCCAGCAGGACGTCCCCCGCCCGGATGGTCCCGTTCGCGTACAGGTGCAGCTGGACGCCCTCGTCGTCCCGGGTGGCCAGGTAGTGGCCGAGCGAGGAGAGCAGGCGCATGGCATTGGGCGGGCAGCAGGCGGTGCCGTACCAGTCCTGGCGGCCCCGCGCGGCGGCGCGCCGGTCGTCGGGGTTGGCGCCGGCGCGCACCCGCAGCGCGTTGACGTAGAAGAAGCGGTCGCCGGCGAGGGAGATGCCCGGCAGGACGGCGTTGTGCAGGGTGCGTTCCATGAGGTCGGCGTAGCGGGCGGCCCCGGTGGCCAGGAGCATGCGCCAGGACCACTGGACGCTGCCGATCGCGGCGCAGGTCTCGCAGTAGGCGGTCTCGGGCGCCAGCTCGTGGGGGCCGCCGAACTGCTCGCCGTACCAGACGGAGCCGAGCCCGCCGGTCAGGTACGTCCTGGTCGCCACCATGTCGAGCCACTGCCGTTCCAGCGCGTCCAGCAGGCCGCGGTCGGAGGTCTCGGCGGCGACGTCGGCCGCGCCCGCGGCGAGGTACATGGCGCGGACGGCGTGCCCCTCGACGGCGGTGGCCGCGCGCAGCGGGACGCGGTCCTGCCGGATGCCGGGCCCGTGGTGGCCCTTGAGCGGGAGCCGTTCGTGGCCGCGTCCGGTGATCATGCGGGCGGCCAGGTCGAGGTACGGCCGGACGCCGGTCTCCCGGTACAGCTCGGCCAGGCCCGTCTCCACCTCGGGATGCCCGTCGAGCGCGTCGCCCGGCAGGTCCTTGACGAGGTGGTCGGCGAAGCGGGCGGCCACGCCGAGCAGCGTGGCGTCGCCGGTGGCGCGGCGGCCGGCGACGGCGGCCTGCATGAGGTGGCCGGCGCAGTAGAGCTCGTGGCTGGAGGCCAGGTCGGAGTAGGGCGGGCGGCCGGTGAGCTGGGTGTGGGTGTGCAGGTAGCCGTCGGGCCGCTGGGCGGCGGCGACGACCCGCACCGCCTCGTCGTACGACCTGGCCAGGCTCTCGTCCTCGGCCCTGCCACGCTCCCAGGCCACGGCCTCCAGCCACTTGTAGACGTCGGAGTCGGCGAAGACCTTGCCCTGGTGCTCCCCTCCAGCGCCGCCGGTCCGCTCGAGGGCGGCCAGCTCCAGGTTGGTGAAGGCGCCCGACTCGCGGATCCGTTCGCCGCCCAGCGGGATCGTCACCTCGCGGTTGACCCGCTGCCGCGCCCCCCAGAAGCCGCCCTCGACGCGCCCGCCCGAGGCGGGCCGCAACGTCACCGCCGCGTCAGGGCGCGGCCGCACCACCGCATCATCGCTCATGTCAGCCATCCTGCCCCAGCCTTCACATATCCAACAAGATACGAATATCTATGCAGACCTTGACCTCACGGCGCGCGCGAAGGAGGGTGAATGAGACATATATGCACACTTGAATATTTATGTGCAACGGAAGGATGGCGATGTCCGAGATCCCCGACACGGTGCTGCTCGAAGAGCGGGCCGCGCTGGCGATGAACGCGGTGACCGGATTGCCGGACGACGACATGGGCGGCATACCGTACTTCAGCGCCGACCTGCTCGCCCGTCCGGCGGTGCTGCGGCACGGCGACTGGGACTGGGGCTCCAGCCACGGCCGGCTGCTCGACGCCTGCGTCCTGGCCAGGCAGATGACCGGCCAGGAGACCTGGCGGAAGGCCGAGGAGGGCTTCCGGCAGCGGCTGATCGGCTTCTTCGGCGACGACGGGCTGAGCTACCGGCCGGCCCGGCCCGAGGTGGGGTGGGCGGCCAACGCCAACCTGATCGACCAGCGGGCCGTGCTGCTCGCGCTGACCACCCGGTTCGTCTCCGACGGCGACCCCGAGGCGCGCAAGCTGGCCGACCGGCACGTGGCCGCGCTCAAGCGGATCGCGATCAAGGAGCGGGACGTGTGGTTCTACCCCGCCTCCGAGTACACGCCGGCCGGCTGGCCCTCGCCCAACGCGATCGCGCTGCACCTCGCCCCCGACCCCGCCTCGTTCAGCGGGCGGCTGATCATGCCGCTGCTCCGTTACCACCAGGCCACGGGCAACGAGGACGCGCTGGAGCTGTGCGGCTGGTTCGCCCGGCTCATCGTGCACAAGAGCGGCGTCTATGGGGAGGACGGGAGTTTCAACGCGGCGCGCGCCTACCGCAGCGGCCACTTCCACACCCGGCTGGGCACGCTCGAAGGACTCGCCAGGTACGCCGCCCACACCGGCGACCACGAGCTGACCGCGTTCGTGCGCCGCGCCTACGACTGGGCGCTCGGCCAGGCCACGGCGTTCGGCTGGACGCCCGGTGACCTGGCCGACCAGCGTTACGAGCACGAGAGCTGCTCCCTGGTCGACCTCATCGGCACCGGCACCACGCTGGCCCGCTCGGGCCACACCGCGTACTGGGGGGTGGTGGAGCGGTTCCTGCGCAACCACCTCGTGGAGTCGCAGCTGCTCGACCTGAGCTGGGTGGAGTCCGCCCAGGACACCTCCGGCGACGAGCCCGGCTGGACCACGCACGTACGCGTGGGCGAACGCGTGCTCGGCGCCTTCGCCGGCTACGGCGCGCCCAACGACTACGTCTGCGACGTCGAGCTGGGCCGTGGGCACACCGCCGACGTGCAGGCGTGCTGCGTCGGCTCCGGCGTGCGCGGCCTGTTCTGGGGCTGGAACTCGATCGTCACCGCCGACGACCGGGTGACCCGCGTCAACCTGCTCCTCACCCGCGCCACCCGGAGCGTCACCGTGCTCAGCCACCTCCCGCACGAGGGCCGGGTGGACCTCGACGTGCACGAGGACCTGCCCGAGCTGCGGCTGCGGGTGCCCGATTGGGCCGGGTACGCCAAGGTCCGCGTCTCCCGCCCGTCCGGCGACCACGACGGCGCGGAGGCAGGAGTGTGGGCCCCCGACGGCTACCTGTCGATCCCCGCGCCGCGCCGGGGTGAACGCGTCACGGTCACCTTCCCCGTGCCGGAGACGACGAGCACCGAGGTCGCGGCGGAGCGCGAGTACCAGGTGCGCTGGCGCGGCGACGACGTGATCGGCATCAGCCCGGAGGGGACGGCCCGGCCGATGTACAGCGGGCGCAAGGTCCATCCGACCGCGCCACGGCGCGACTACACCCTGGCCCGGCCGGAGCGGGAGTGGGCCTGGTGAGCGGCTGGAACCTGGCGGACGTCCCGTCCGCGGAGACGCTGACCCCGTACGCGCTGCGCTGCGAGCACCTCGGCACCCCGCAGGGCATCGGCGTGCCCGTGCCCAGGCTGAGCTGGCGGCTGGCCTCCGACCGGCGCGGCGACGCGCAGGCCGCCTTCCGCGTCACCGTAGTCAGCGGCCCAGTCAGCGGCCCAGTCAGCAGCCCAGTCAGCGGTCCAGTCAGCGGTCCGGCCGGCGGCCCAGCTAGCGGCGTGGCCTGGGACAGCGGGTGGATCGACGGCCAGGACGTGAGCGTCGACTACGGCGGCGCGCCGCTGACGTCGTTCGCCCGTTACGCCTGGCGGGTCGAGGTACGGGCCGCCGACGGCGTGACGCGGGCGGCGGAGTCGTGGTTCGGGACCGGCGTCCTGCACGCCGACGAGTGGGCCGCCGCCTGGATCGGGCACGACCCCGAGACCGAGCCGCCCTTCGAGCCGCCCACGGACGACCGCGAGCCGCGTACCGTCCGCACGTCGCACCTGCCCGCGCCGCGCCACTTCCGGCGCGAGGTCCGCCTGCGCCCTGCCACCGCGATCAGGATCGCCTGCACCGCCCGCGGCCTGTACGAGCTGCGCGTCAACGGCCACCGCGTCGGCGACGGCGAGCTGACCCCCGGCTGGACCGAGTACCGGCGGCGTGTCCCCTACCAGGTGTACGACATCACCGAGCTGGTAGGGGACGCCGCCCTGGCCGAGGGTGGCCCGCTGTGCGTCGGGGCGGTGCTCGCGGACGGCTGGTGGTCGGGCAGCCTCGGCTGGGACGGCCGGCAGCAGGCCCAGCGGTACGGGCGGCATCCGCAGCTGCTGGTCCAGCTCGTGGCCGAGCACGCGGACGGCTCCCGTACCGTGATCGGCACCGACGCGAGCTGGCGCGAGACGACCGGGCCGCTGCGCTACGCCGACCTGCTCATGGGCGAGTGGTACGACGCCCGCCTGGAGCACGACGGCTGGGACCTGCCCGGCTTCGACGACTCCTCCTGGGCGCCCGCCCGCGTGGCGGACACCGACCTCTCCGTCCTGGTGCCGTCGGCCGCCGAGCCCGTCCGGGTGACGCAGGACCTCGTGCCCGTCGAGACTGTCGTGAAGGACGGCCGCACCATCGTCGACCTCGGCCAGAACATCGCCGGCCGGGTCCGCCTGACGCTGCGCGGCGCGGTATCCGGCACCCACGTCACGCTCAGGCACGGGGAGGCCCTGACCGCCGGTGGCGACCTCTACACCGACAACCTGCGCTCGGCCGAGGCCACGGATCATTATGTGGCGGCGGGGCGGGCGGAGGAGACGTTCGAACCGCGCTTCACGGTGCACGGTTTCCGTTACGTCGAACTCACGACCCACCCGCCCGGCGACCGTACGGACGGAGCCACCGCCGGCAGCGCCGGTGATGTCGAGGTGACCGGCAGCCGTGCGGTCGGCATCGAGGTGACCGGGCGGGCGATGCACTCGGACACACCGGTGGCGGGCGACTTCACCTGCTCCGACCGCACCGTGAACCAGCTCATGAGCAACATCCGCTGGAGCCAGCGCGACAACTTCGTCTCCGTGCCGACCGACTGCCCGCAACGCGACGAGCGCCTCGGCTGGACCGCGGACGCGCAGGTGTTCCTGCCCACGGCCTGCTACAACGCCGACGTGGCCGCGTTCTTCACCGGCTGGCTGGCCGACCTGCGCTGCGCCCAGGACGCCGTGGGCGGCGCGGTGCCCGACGTGGTGCCGCACGTCATGACCGAGCGGCACGGCACGCCCGGCTGGGGCGACGCCGCGACGGTCGTGCCGTGGCACCTCTACCGCGTGTACGGGGACGAGCGCGTGCTGCGCGACAGCCTGCCCAGCATGCGCCGCTGGGTGGACCACGTCGAACGGCACAACCCCGGCCTCGTCTGGCGCCACCGGGTCGGCAGCCACTACGGCGACTGGCTGCAGGCCGGGGTGCGGACCTCCCGCGACGTGATGGCCACCGCGTACTTCGCGCTGAGCGCCGACCTGACCGCCAGGGCGGCGCATGTACTCGGGGACCTCGACACCCACTCCCACTACGCGGGGCTGCGCGCCCGCATCGGGGAGGCGTTCGCGCGGGAGTTCGTCTCGCCGGACGGGCGGATCACCGGTGACACGCAGACCGGCTACCTGCTGGCGCTCGCGCACGACCTGGTGCCCGCCGGCCTCGTGCCCGCCGCCGTCGGGCACCTGGTGGCCGACCTGGAACGGCGCGGGCGGCGGCTGACCACCGGCTTCGCCGGCGTGGGCCTGCTCGGGCCGGTGCTCTCGGCGCAGGGGCACGCCGACCTGGCGTACGCGCTGCTGCACGACGACCGGTACCCGTCGTGGGGGTACTCCATCAAGCGCGGCGCCACCACCATCTGGGAGCGGTGGGACGGCTGGACGGAGGAGGCGGGCTTCGGGCCCGTCGCCATGAACTCCTTCAACCACTACGCGCTCGGCTCGGTCGGGGCGTGGCTGTACGGCGGGGTGGCCGGGCTCGGGCAGCGGGACGACTCGGCCGGTTACCGCCGGCCGGTCGTCCGGCCGCTGGTCGGGGGGCTGCTGCGGTGGGCGTCCGCCGAGTACGAGACCCCGCTGGGGCGGCTCGGCAGCCGGTGGGAGCTGGACGGGGACACGCTCCGCCTGGAGGTCCGCATCCCGCCCGGCGCCCTGGCCACCATCCACGTCCCCACCACCGAGCCGGCCTCGGTCCGCTCATCGGGCCGCCCGGCACCCGTGACCGACCCGGAGTCGGCACGACCGTCCGATCCACCGGCCACCGGGCGGGTGCTGGTGTGCGAGGCGGGCTCAGGGCTCCACTCCTTCACCGCGACGTGGCGCCCCTGACCGGCGGCGGCCGCCCGGTGACCACCTGGGCGGCCCCCCGCCGAACGCCTCCCCGGCTCACTGCGCGACCTGACCGTACGGAACGTGGTGCGCACGACGGTGGGCGGCACGGGCCTCCGGGTCCGGCTGACCAACGCGTTCGGGGACCGGGAGGTGAGGTTCGGCCACGTGTACGTGGGCGCGGCACTGGACGCCGCCCCGCCGTCATACGTCGCCGAACCCCGGGACACCGACGGCCGGACGAGCGCCGGGCGGGCGGGGGCGGCGCTGGCGACGGGGGCCAACCGGCGGCTGACCTTCGGGGGCCGGGCCGAGGTGCGGCTGGCCCCGGGGGCGACGGTGCTCAGCGACCCGCTGCCCGGCCCCGTGCAGGCCCGGCAGCGGCTCGCCGTCAGCCTGTACCTGCGGGGCGGCAGCGGCGTCCTGACCGGCCGCAACCGTGCCACGGCCCCGGCGTACGGGCAGCAGGCCGCCGTTTCACCCGTGTACCGATCGACGCCCGGCGACCACGCGGCCGACGAGGACGGCGGCGCGTACACGGAGGAGGCGGCGGTCTGGCACTGGCTGGACGCGCTGATCGTCGCCGCGCCCGAGCCGGTGTCCGCCGTGGCCGTCCTCGGCGACTCGCTCACCACCGGAGTCGGCGCAGAAACCGGCCACGGCTGGGCCGACCTCCTGGCCTGGGGCAGCGGGATCGCGGTCGTCAACGAGGGCGTGTCGGGCGGGAAGGTGCTGGTGGCGGGCACCGGCCGCGCGGCCGAGGAGCGGCTCACCGCCGAGGTGCTGACCAAGCCGGGCATCGACGTCGTGATCCTGGCGGCGGGCGTCAACGATCTCGGGGCGGGCGCGCGGGCCGAGGACCTCATCGCCGCCCACCGCCGCATCGTCACCGCCGCGCACGCCGCCGGGGTACGCGTGATCGGCGCCACCGTCACCCCGTTCGCCGGTGCGGTCTTCCACAGTCCCGACGCGGAACGGGCCCGTCAGGAGGTGAACGCCTTCGTCCGCGAGGACGACGCGTTCGACGGGCTGATCGACTTCGACGCGGCCCTGCGCGACCCCGCCGGCCCGGCCCGCCTCCTGCCCCGCCACGACAGCGGCGACCACCTGCACCCGAGCGCCGCCGGCCACCGGGCGATGGCCGCCGCGGTGGACCTGCGCTCACTCCGCCCGAACCACCCGCCCGCGCCATGACCCCGCACCGGTAGCCGACGCGGCCGATCAGCCCGCCGGGCCATCCGGCTTCCGAACGGACCGGACAGGCCACCCACCACTCAGACCGGGAGGTGGATGGCCGGTTCCGGGCGGTGGACCCCACGGGGCCGGTAGCCCAGGGTGTCGGAGAGTCCGAGGTAGTCGGACAGGAGCCAGATGATGGCCAGCCACATCTCCGTGCCCTGGAGCCCCGGCGTGCGGGTCTCGCCCGGCCCCACGGTCAGGGCGAAGCTGAGTCCGGCCCCGTCCTGCCAGCCTCCGAGCGCGCGGCCGAGCTGATCCCTGGCCCACGCCTCGCCCTCGGCGCGCCGGTGCAGGGTCTGGCGGCCGGTCAGCCAGAGCGGGTGGATGACGTCGAGCACGTTGCAGGCGTTGCCGGTGTCCGGGCCGAAGTAGCGGGGGTCCCGTGACTGGGCGAGCACCGTGTCCACGGCCCGTTCGGGGTACGGCAGCGGCAGCCCGAACTGGGCGAACGTCCCCCTCGTCAGCCGGTAGTAGCCGTTGACCACCTGCAGCCAGCCGGCGTCCCCGTCCGGTTCGCCCCACATTCCGTGGGCCTGGCGGCAGCGGGTCAGCAGCCAGCCGTACAGGGTCTCCAGGTTCGCGCCGCGTACCCCGAAATCGGACAGGTTGCGATAGAGCCCGGTCCCGAACGCGTCCACCCACGACCCGGCCGTCCAGGCGTTGCGCGCCCAGTCGAGCCCGTCGAGGGTGGCGAGCAGGTCCTCGGGGGCGAGGTCCGAGACGGCCGCGATCGGGTGCTCGAAGCGGGCGCCGAGCAGGTCGAGCGCGTACCCGACGGACAGGACGTGGTAGGCGGTGATGCCCTCCAGCTCGGGCCGCCCGCCGTCGGCCGCCTCGGGCGAGCCGGGTGCGCCTATCTCGGGGACCAGGCCCGTCGCCGGGTCCTGGCGGTCGCGCAGGAAGGCGACGATCTCCTCGCGGGCCGGGGTCGGCGGCGGCCCGCCGAGCAGCAGGTCGGCGATCTCGACGGCGTCGGCCCAGGCCCGCGCGGCCGGCCGCGCGCCGGGACGGTCGACGTATCGTTCGCCGGTCCAGCAGCGGGCGAGCACCTCCCCCGCCTGCTCCCGCGCCCGCTCGGCGAACGCACCGAGCCGTCCCTCCAGCCCGTCCCCTGAGGTGGTGGACGGGCGGGGGTGGCGGCGGTCGCGGAGGGGACGGGCCGGGTTGCCGGCCATCATGGCCCAGGCGGGTACGTCCTTGGTGACGACCGAGCCCGCGCCGATGACGGCGTGGTCGCCGATCGTCACCCCGTCGAGCACGACGACGTTCGAGCCGATCCACACGTCGTCCCCGACGCGGATGCCCCGGCTGGTGATGGGCTGGCGGAAGACGGGCTGGTCGGGGGCGGTGGAGTGGTTGAAGCCCAGCAGGGACGTGTGCGCCCCGATCCGTACGGCATCCCCCAGCGACACCTTCCCCCGCACCACCGCGTACGGGTTGACCGTGCAGTCCGACCCCATGGAGACGTCGTCGGTGACATAGGCGTGGGCGGCGATGTAGCAGAAGTCGCCCATCCGCAGCCGGTCGGTGTGCACGGCGGCCAGCGGCGAGATGAACACCTTCCCCGCCGCGTCGAGCCCGATCACCTCGCGGAGGCCGGCCAGGTGGACCTCCTGGGCGCGGCGGTCCTCCTCGGTCGCGTGGTCCCAGAACAGCCACGGGCGGAAGTCGAACTTGGACGGTCCTGTCATGGGGTCGGCGTCCTCTCGGTACGGGGTCGGCGTCATCGACCAGGTGCGGGGGCGGTCAGTGCAGGGTCAGGGTCAGGGACCAGGTGTAGCGGCGGACGGCCAGCCGGTAGCGTTCGGGCAGCGCGGGGCCGCACGACGCGCTGCCGATGCCCTGCTGACCATGGTCCAGGTTGAGCCACACCCGCCCCGAGTCGGTCAGGTCGTGCGGGCGGCGGGCGGCCTGCAGCGCCTCGCTCGTCCAGCGGCGGGCGGTGAAGTCGAGCAGCGGCTCGCCGTCCACGCGCAGGGTGGGCAGGCCCGCCCCCGACAGCTCCAGCCAGCGGGTCTCGACGTGGTTGCCGTTCTCCTGGGGCACGACGTACGGGGTCTGCAGGGCGTCGATCGAGCGGGCGTGCCTGCCGACGCGGGCGGCGGCGCGGCTGTCGGCGTACGACTCCCCCGGGCCCCGGCCGAACCAGGTGACCTCGCTGTAGCCGCCGGGCAGCGCGAACCTGGCGCCCATGCGGGGCGGGTTGACGTCGAGGTGGCCGTAGGCGGTGTCGTGCCAGTCGCCCACGGGGTCGGCCTCGATCAGCAGGTGCAGCCCGCCGCCGCGCAGCCGGTAGGTGAACGTGGTGCGGAAGCCGAGGGTACGGGTGGCGGGGCCGCTGCGTCCCCTGACGACGATCGTGCCGTCGTCGGGGCGTTCGACGGCGGTGCACCTGTGCAGGAAGCGGTCCAGGCCCACCGCCTCCCAGTCGGCGGCCAGCGCGTTCCTCGGGCCCTGGCCCCGGTCGTTCTCGGTGGGGGCCCGCCACACGTCGAACACCGGCCCGTCCAGCTCCAGCTCACCGATGCGGATCAGGCGTCCGGTGCGCCCGTCGAAGACCGCCGGTCCGAGCCGCAGCTCCTCTCCCCCACCCTCCGGCCCGATCGCCGGAGTGGCGCCCGGCTCGATGACCGGGGTGGGAGGGGGTGGGGCGGGCTGGTCGAGGCGGGTCTGGCCACAAGCGATCACGTGGCCGGCCGGAGCCCAGCCGGTGACCTCGGCCAGCACCGCCTCCACGGTCAGCCACGTCTCACCGTCCGACCCGCCGCCCGACGCATCGGTGGCCGCTTGGGGGAGGGGGAGGCGCGTTGCCGAGCGGGCCGGGCAGTCGGGGACGGTCAGGACGCCCGAGGCGATCCGGACCCCATCCCGCTCGACACACCACCGGAAGCCGAGATGCGCGAGCGACAGGAAGTCGTACTTGTTCAGCACCACGACCTCCCCACCCTCCACCGCGATCCGCACCGGCTCGATCGCCTTGCGCAGCTCGGCCAGCCCGGGCGACGGCGTCCGGTCGGGGAACAGCAGCCCGTCGAGGCAGAAGCGCTCCCCGTTCGGCTGATGATCGATGTCCCCGCCGTGCCGGTAGTACCGCCGCCCCAGCGCGTCCCTCCCGGCCAGCCCGTGATCGATCCACTCCCACACGAACGCTCCGCAGAACCGCTCGTACGACTCCAGAATCGCCTGGTAGTCGGCGAGCGACCCGGGCCCGTTCCCCATGGCGTGGGCGTACTCGCAGAGCAGGAACGGCAGCCCCCGCCGGCGCACGTCGTCCGGCGAGTCAGGCTCGATCCCCTCGGGAGGCTCCTCCGCCCGTCGCCCGATGCGTTCCAGATCGTCCAGGGACGGGTACATGAGGCTGTGCAAGTCGGAGTGCCGGTAGCTGGGGTCGCGCTCGTAGTGCAGCGGCCGGGTGGGGTCGCGGTGGCGGATGTAGTCCTCGATGTCGCCGAAGGCGGAGCCGGCGCCGCTCTCGTTCCCGAGCGACCAGACGACCACGCTCGGGTGGTTCTTGTCGCGTTCGACCATGCGCCGGGCGCGGTCGAGCAGCGCCTCGCGCCACATGGGCTCGGCGGGCGGGTTTCCGTCCCAGCCGGCGTAGATGAAGCCATGGGTCTCGATGTCGCATTCGTCGACCACCCACAGCCCGTACTCGTCGCACAGGCGCAGGAACTCCGGGTGCGGCGGGTAGTGGGCGGTGCGGACGGCGTTGACGTTGTGCCGCTTCATCAGCTCGATGTCGCGGATCATGGTGGCGCGGTCGAGGGAGCGGCCGCGGTCGGGGTCGTGCTCGTGCCGGTTGACGCCGCGGAACAGCACGGGGGCGCCGTTGACGAGGAGCCGCCCGCCGACGATCTCGACCGTGCGGAAGCCGATGGCCAGCTCGATCGTCTCGCCGGCCGCCGTGAGCGTGCCGCGGTAGAGGCGGGGATTTTCGGCGCTCCACGGCTCCACCCGGGGGATGGTGACCCGCTCGCCGGTGGCGGCGGCGACGCCGAGTTCGGGGACCTCCACGTGGCCGGGGGCGTCGGCGGTGACGAGAAGGGTGCCGGCGCCGTCGCGGTAGGAGGCGCGGACGGTGAAGTCGTCGATGCCGCCCTCCGGCCGGGACAGCAGTTCCACGTCGCGGAAGATGCCCGGCAGCCACCACATGTCCTGATCCTCCAGGTAGCTGCCGGAGGACCAGCGCTGCACGCGTACGGCGAGCTGGTTGTCCCTGGGCCTGACCAGCCCGGTGACGTCGAACTCGAACGGCAGCCTGCTGCCCTTGGAGTGCCCGAGCAGCTCGCCGTTGAGCCAGACGGTGCCGCAGGAGTCGACCCCCTGGAAGCGCAGCACGCTGCGCCCGGCGGGCCAGCCGGGCGGCAGGTCGAAGCGGAGGCGATAGTCGCCGGTGGGGTTCTCGTCCGGCAGGTACGGCGGATCGATGGGGAACGGGTAGGCCGTGTTGGTGTAGATGGGCCGGTCGTGACCCTCCAGCACCCAGTGGGCGGGTACCCGGATCGTGTCCCAGCCGCTGTCGTCGAGGTCCGGGCCGGGCAGCGAGGGGCCGGTCCCGTCCGCGGTGCCGGAGAGCCGGAAGCGCCAGCGGCCGTTGAGCGAGAGCCGGGGCGCGTCGGAGACGAACTCGGCGCGGGCCGGCCGCCGTCCGGAGCCGGGCGCCGGGTCCTCGTGGAAGGGTAGAGGGGAATCGGCCATCCGAACGGGTCCTCCCGAGTGAGACAAAACGTTTTAACCCTATAAGGCCGCCCCGCACGACACCAGATCTCACAGGCATTGACATCAGCTCGTGAATAAATATATCATTCGGTAAATCGTTTTAACATTCGCTGGGGATCTCATGACGCCTCCACCCGGCATCCGATTCGGCACCGCCTACTACTGGGAATACCAGCGCGCCCCCGATCTCGGACGCGACCTCGACCTCATGGCGCGGGCGAAGATCGACACCATCCGCATGGGCGAGTCCGTCTGGTCCACCTGGGAGCCACGCGACGGCGTGTTCGCCCTCGACTGGATGACGCCGATCCTGGACGCGGCGCACGAGCGCGGCATGAAGGTGCTGCTCGGCACGCCCACCTACGCCGTCCCGCCGTGGTTGCAGCGCGAGCATCCCGAGCTGGCCGTCGAGCGGGCCGACCGCCGCCGGATCCCCTGGGGCGCGCGCCAGGAGGTGGACTTCACCTCCCCGGTCTTCCTCCGGTACGCCGAGCGGGTCGTCCGCGCCGTCATCGGCGAGCACGGCGGCCACCCCGCCGTGCTCGGCGTCCAGCTCGACAACGAGCCCGGCCTGCACCTCATCCACAACGAGCCGGTGTTCGAGCGGTTCAAGACCTGGCTGGCGCAGCGGTACGGCGACGTCGAGCGCCTCAACGAGGAGTGGGGGCTGACGTACTGGTCGCACCGCCTGGCCGGCTGGGAAGAGCTGTGGCGCCCCGAGGGCAACACGACCCCCTCCTACGACCTGGCCTGGCGCACGTTCCAGGCCGAGCTGACCACGGAGTTCATCGCCTGGCAGGCCGATCTGGTCCGCGAGCTGGTCCCCGGGGACCGCGCGCTGACCACGTGCCTGGCCTACCAGCGGCCCGCGCTGCACGACGTGCGGCTCTCGGAGCACCTGACGGTGACCAGCGGCAACGCCTACTACCTGCCGCAGGACGCGCTGGTCCACGACGACGCGGACGCGCCCGCCGAGATCTCCTGGTTCACCACCACGCCCGCCGGGCTGTTCCAGGCGGCCGACCGCATGTACGCCTCCCGGCAGGACCGGTTCTGGGTGACCGAGACCAACGCCACGTCGATCGCGGGCTCGCAGCTCAACCTGCCGCCGTACGACGGGCAGCTCCGCCAGGCGGCCTGGGCCCTGGTGGCCCGCGGGGCGGAGATGATCTCGTACTGGCACTGGCACACGCTGCCGTACGGCGCGGAGACGTACTGGGGCGGCATCCTCGGCCACGCCCTCGAACCAGGCCGCGTCTACGACGAGGTGGCGGCGCTGGGCGCGGAGCTCGACCGGGCGGGCGACGACCTCACGGGGCTCACGCCGGACGCCGACGTCGGATTCGTGTACGCGCACGAGAGCAAGTGGGCGCTGGGCTTCCAGCCGCCGCTCACCCTCGACGGCCGCTCCCCCGACCCCGACTCCTACGAACGCGTCGTGGCCGCCTTCTACCAGGGCGCGGCCGACGCGGGACGGCAGGCGGCGTTCATGGCGCCCGCGCAATTCAAACGTTTGCCTACGATCGTGGTACCCGCTCTCTACTGCCTGTCCGAGGGGTTCGCCGGCGAGCTGGAGGCGTACGTACGCGACGGCGGCCACCTGATCCTCACCTTCCGCACCGGCTACGCCGACGAGGAGGCCAGAGCGCGCACCGAGGTCGCGCCCGGCCCGCTGCGCGCCCTGGCCGGGGTGCGTTACCTCGAATACTCGACGCTGCTGGAGCCGGTCCCCGTGCGCTGGCCCGGCGGGCGGGACGTGGCCAGGCACTGGGCCGACGGCCTGGAGCCCGAGGGCGCCGAGCCGCTCGCGCACTACGACCACCCCCACTTCGGCCGCTGGCCCGCGATCACCCGGCACCGCGTGGGCGCGGGCACCGTGACCTACGTGGGCACGCTGCCCGGCCGCCGGCTCATGGTGGAGCTGTTCCGTCGGGACGCCCCGGACTCAAGCCGGCTCGTGGTGGCCGACGCGCCGCAGGTCAGCGTGCACTCGGCGGTCAACGTCCGCGGCGAGCGGCTCTGGTTCGCGCACAACTGGTCCGGCCACGAGAGCACGGTGACGATCACCGGCCCGGCGACCGAGGTCACCGGCCGCCGCGAGGCGCTGCGGCCCGGCCCGCTGCGGCTGGCCCCCTACGACGTACGAGTGGTGAAATGACGACGTTCCAACCCGATTGGCGGTCGCTGCGCGGCCATCGGATCCCCCAGTGGTTCGGCGAGGCGAAGTTCGGCATCTGGTCCCACTGGGGCCCGCAGTCCGTGGCGCGCTCCGGCGACTGGTACGCCCGCCACCTCTACGGCACCCAGCCCTGGTCGGAGCCGTGGGAGAGCCGGCGGGCCACCCGCCAGCGGGCTCACCACCGCGCCCACTTCGGCCGGCGCGAGGGCGCCAAGGACCTGTTCCCGCGCTGGCGGGCCGAGCGCTTCGCCCCGGACGAGCTGATCGACCTCTACGCCGCCAGCGGCGCCCGCTACTTCGTCGCCCTGGCCACCCACTGCGACAACTTCGACCTGTGGGACTCGGGCGAGCGCGGCTGGCACGCCGCCCGCGTAGGGCCAGGCCGCGACATCGTGGGCGCGTGGGAGCGGGCGGCCCGCGCGGCGGGGCTGCCGTTCGGGCTCAGCTTCCACCAGAACTGGACCTGGCGCTGGCTCGACGTGGCCCACGGCCGGGACCAGGAGACCGGTGAGCCGTACGACGGCGCGCTGACCGCGCGCGAGGGCGCCGGAACCTGGTGGGAGGGCCTCGACCCGGCCGAGCTCTACCCCCGCCGGCACGACCCCGGCGCCAGGCCGCCGGCCGGGGAGTCGGAGCGCTTCTACGCCCGCGTCCGCCAGGCGCTCGACCGCTACCGCCCCGACCTGGTCTACCTCGACGACGGCCGGCTGCCGTTCGACGAGGGCAGCGTGGTGGAGTCGGAGCCGGTCAGCAAGGCCGGGCTGGACCTGCTGGCCCACTACTACAACACGTGCCCGACCGGCGGCATCGTGACGATCAAGGACGTGCCGGAGAGCGACCGCACGGCGGTGCTGCTCGACAGCGAGCGCCGCCAGCTCGACACGGCGCAGCCGTACCCGTGGCAGTTCGACACCAGCGACGGCGAGTGGTTCGACTGCTCGGACGACGACCCGATGTTCCATCCGCGCAAGTCGGCCCAGCAGGTGATCCACACGCTGATCGACGTGGTCAGCAAGAACGGCTGCCTGCTGCTGAACATCCCCCAGCACGCCGACGGCACGGTGGACGCCCGCGCCCGCGACCTGCTGGCGGAGGTGGGCGCCTGGCTGCGGGTGTGCGGCGAGGGCGTGTACGGCACGACGCCCTGGCTGCGCGCCGCCGAAGGCACGACCGGCCTGGGCGAGGTCAAGGGATACGAGCACTACAACGAGGCCGACCGCGCCTACCGGCCCACGGACGTGCGCTTCACCCGGCGCGGCGACGCCGTCTACGCGACGCTGCTCGCCTGGCCTGATGACCGCCGCGCCGCCATCACCAGCCTGGGCACGGCGGCCGAGCTGCTGGAGCGCGCCCCGGCGAAGGTCGAACTGCTCGGCCACGGCCCCGTCCCCTGGCGGCTGGAACCGGCGGCCCTCTACGCGGACCTGCCGCCCGAGCCGCCCACCCGAGCCGCCCACATGATCAAGATCACCTGACGAGGAGCTCCTGCATGGTGACGAACCTCCGCACCTGCGACCTGACGGATCCGCTCGGCATCGAGCTCACCCGCCCCCCGCTGAGCTGGCAGCTCACCGGCACCCCCGCGCAGACCGGCTACCACGTGCGCGCCGGCACCTCCCCCGGCGCGGGCGACCTGTGGGACAGCGGCGAGGTGGACTCCCCCGACCAGCGCGTCACCTACGACGGACGAGCCCTGACCAGCCGCGCCACCCCGCACTGGCAGGTGCGCGTGCGCGACGCGGACGGGACCTGGTCGGGCTGGAGCGAGCCGGCCCGCTTCGAGCTGGGGCTGCTGGAGGAGACCGACTGGAGCGCCGCCTGGATCACCCACCCGGACTGGTACGACGAGCGGAACGACCCGCGGGCCGGAGAAGGGCACCCGCTACCGCTGCTCGCGGGCGAGTTCACCCTGGCCGGGCCGATCGAAGGGGCCCGCCTGTACGTGGCGGGCCTGGGCGTCTACGTGGCCTCGGTGAACGGCGCGCCGGTGACGGACGCCGTGCTGGAGCCGCCGTACTCGGACTTCACCCGGCGCGTCGTGTACGCCACCCACGACGTGACGGCGCTGCTGCGCGAGGGCGCGAACGCGATCGGCGTCGCCCTCGGCCCCGGCATCGCGCACGTCTTCCCGCACCAGGACCGCTACATGAAGTTCTACGGCTCCCAGGGCGCGCCCAGGGCCATCGCGCAGCTGGAGGTCCGCTACGCCGACGGGACCTCCGGCCGCTTCACCACCGGCGCGGACTGGCGGGCCACGCAGGGGCCGGCCACCCGCTCGCACTGGTACGGCGGCGAGGACTATGACGCCCGCCTGGAGCTTCCCGGCTGGGACACCCCCGGCACGGACCGCTCGGGCTGGCGCCCGGTGACCGTCAGGCCCGAGGGGACCGGCATGCTGCGCGCGAGAGCCTGCCCGCCGATCAGGATCACCGAGGAGCTGCCCGCCACCGCCAAGCTCGTCGCCACCGACGGCACCCCCGTCTTCGACGTCGGCGCGGTCGTGGCCGGCTGGCCCGGGCTGCGGCTCGACCTCCCGGCCGGCCGGTACCTGCGGCTGCTGCCCGGCGACCAGCTCGACGCCTTCGGCCGCGTGGTGCAGTCGAAGCCCACGACCGGCGCGCCGATCTTCAACACGTACATCACCAAGGACGGCCCGCAGAGCTGGCACCCGAGCTTCCGCTACGACGGCTTCCGCTACGTCGAGGCCCAGGGCCTGCCCGAGCACGTCGGCGCCGAGGCGCTGACCGCGCTGGTGCTGCGCGCGGACAACGAGCACATCGGCACGTTCGAGACCTCCGACCCGCTGCTCGGCGACATTCACACGATCATCGACCGCGCGGTGCGCGGCAACATGTACAGCGTCCTGACCGACTGCCCGCACCGGGAGAAACTGGGCTGGCTGGAGCAGGCCCATCTGCTGTTCGACGTCGTCGCCTACAACTACGACGTGGCCGCCTACTGCCGTGAGCTGCTGGTCACCATCGCCGAGTCCCAGACGGAGGACGGCCTCGTCCCCGACATCGCCCCCGAGTACCTGGTCTTCGACGGCGGCTTCCGCGACGACCCCAACTGGGGCGGCGCGATCGTCCGCATGCCGTGGCAGCTCTACCGCCGCTACGGCGACACCACCGCGCTGGTGACGCACTACGACGCGATGCGCCGCTACGTCGGCCACCTGACGAGCCAGGCCGAGGACGGCGTCACGAGCCAGGGCCTGGGCGACTGGCTGGCCCCCGACTCCACCACGCCCGTCGCGCTCCCCTCGACCTGGGGCTACTGGCGCGCGGCCGCCACCATGGCCAGGGCCGCCGCCGTCCTGGGCCGCGACGACGACGCCAAGCGTTACACGGCGCTGAGCGAGGACATCGTGGCCGCCTTCGCCCGGCGGTTCGCCGGCTGCCGCACGCAGGCGGCGCGGATCCTGACCCTGGACATGGGCCTCACCCCGGACGAGCCGGACGCGCTCGACCGGCTGAGCGACGCCGTGCGCGCCGGGGAGATCACGGTCGGCGAGGTCGTGCTGCCCGCGCTGTTCCGGGTGCTCGGCCGGGCCGGCCGGCACGACGCGCTGTGGGCGTGGGCGACCTCCACCAGCCACCCCAGCTACGGCTACCAGGTGCGCCACGGCGCCACCGCCCTGACCGAGGCATGGGACGGCCCCACGTTCGGGCTGTCGCAGAACCACTACATGCTGGGCGCCATCGACTCCTGGTTCTACCGGGGGCTCGGCGGTCTCGGCCAGGCCCAGGGGTCGAACGGCTTCCGCCGGCTGCTCGTCGCGCCCGCCGCGCCGGGCGACCTGGAGTCGGTGCGGGCGAGCACGAAGACCCCCTACGGGCGGGCCGCGGTGTCGTGGCGGCGCTCCGCGGAGGAGTTCACCCTGGAGGTGGAGGTGCCGCCCGGCTCGACGGCCGAGGTGCGCCTGCCGGACTCGCTGCGCGGCGACGGCCTCGAACGGCACCAGGCGCCCGCCGAGGCAGTCGAGCTCGGCGCCGGGGCCTGGGGCGTGCCCGCCGGGCGCTGGACGTTCGAGGCCCGCCGATGAGCGGCTACGACCCGGCCAGGATCAGGACCCCGTACAAGGCGGACCGCCTGCTGGTGGCGCCGTCGGGCGAGCCCGGCCGTTTCGACGAGCTCTTCGTGGACTGCCCGTTCGTCGCCTCCGACGGAGGTGAGTACCTGATGACGTACGTCGGCTTCGACGGGACCGGCTACCAGACCGCGCTGAGCCGCTCGCGCGACCTGGAGTCCTGGTCACCCGGTCAGGTGGTGCTCCCCCGCGACCCCGGTCACCCCTACCGCAGCTACAACGCGGCGCTGACCTCGATCGTGCGGGACAACCGGCTGCACTCGGACGGTCAGGTGAGCAGGATCGGCGGGCGGGCGGTCGGCACGTACCACGCCTATCCGGAGCCCGGCATGGAGACGGGCGCCGCGATCATCGGCTTCTGCGTCAGCGACGACCTGCTGAGCTGGACGGACACCGGCTCGGTGCTGCGCCCGCAGGACGGCGGCGCGTGGGAGCGCGGCGGCCTGTACAAGTCGTGGCTGCTGCGCCACGACGGCCTCTACTACTGCTTCTACAACGCCAAGAACCGCACCTACGACGGCTGGCGCGAGCAGATCGGCTACGCCGTCTCCCCCGACCTCGAACACTGGGAACGGCCGGGGCGCACGCCGGTGATCCCGAACGGCGGCGCGGGCGCGTTCGACGAGCGCTTCGCCTCCGACCCGTGCGTGCTGCGCGACGGCGACTGGTGGGTGATGTTCTACTTCGGGCTCTCCTTCGACGGCCACGCCCGCGAGGGGTACGCGGTCTCGCGCGACCTGCGGACCTGGGAGAAGGGCACGGAGATCCTGGTCGACGTGGGGCCGCCGGGCTCGGCCGACGACACCTACGCGCACAAGCCCGCCGTCGTCGCCCGCGACGGGCGCCTGCACCACTTCTACACGGCGGTGCGGCGGGCCGAGCCGTACCGGGTGGGCGCGCACACGATGACCGAGCGGCGGGGGGTGTCGGTGGCATGGTCGCGAGCAGGCGCGCGGCGCTGAAGACGTTCGCCGGGGCGGCCGGGCTGGCCGCGCTGTCCGGCTGCCGGGTGGTCGAGGGCGGCCCGCCCGCCAACACGCAGGGCCTCAGCAAGAAGCCCGCCCCTGGCCGGCGGGTGAACATCACCTTCTACAGCGAGCAGCAGAAGCTGCTGGTGTCCATCGCCGCCGGCGACCCGCCCGACCTGGCCATGGTCATCCCGTTCCAGGTGCCGCGGTGGGCGGAGCCGGGCATCATGACCGACCTCACCGACCTCGTCCGCTCGGCCGGGCTGGGCGAGAAGGACTTCCTGCCGGCCGTCTGGCAGGACATGCGCTGGCGGGACCGGATCTGGCAGCTCCAGTGGGACGTGGACCCGAACTTCCCCTTCTACTGGAACAAGCGGCTGTTCCGCGAATGCGGCCTCGACCCCGAGCGGCCGCCGCGCACGGTCTCCGAGGTGAACGAGTTCTCCCGGCACATCACGCGGGTGGGCCGCGCCGGCGCCGACCGCGTCGGGCTGGTGCCCTGGCAGGTCGCGGGCTTCGCCAACGCCGCCTTCACCTGGGGCTTCGCCTTCGGCGGCGACTTCGTGGACCCGCGTGCCGGGCAGGTGGCCCCCGACGACGAGCGAGTGGTGGCGGCGGTCGACTGGATGGGCGGGTACGCCCGCTCGCTGGGCGGCGCCGAGCGGCTCAACGTGTCGCCGCCGACCCTGCGGATGAACCCCTTCGGCTACGGCCACATGGGCATGGCCCCGCTCGGGCCGCGCAGCGTGACCCAGATCCTGGAGGCGCGGCCGGACTTCGAGTACGGCTCGACGCTGCTGCCGTACGAGCCGCCAGGGGCCGCCAGGGGCCGCCAAGCCGGGCGCGGGCACGTGGATCGGCGGCTGGGGCGCGTTCATCCCGTCGGAGGCGCGGCATCCGGAGGCGGCGTGGGAGTTCCTGCGCTGGTTCTCGGCCACGCCGGAAGGAACGCTGGCCGAGTTCGAGACCGTCAACTACCCGCCCGGCTACCTCGGCTCGCCCGCCATGGAGCGGATGCGGGCCGACCCGATCCTGCGGCCCTCGTACGACGCGATGCCGGCCGCCACCCACATCAAGCCGTCGCTGCCCGAGACCAACTACTTCAGCCAGCAACTGGAGATCCACGTGGCGCGGGCGGTGTATGGCGAGGTGTCCGCGAAGGAGGCGCTGCGCGTGGTCAAGGAGAACACCCGCCGCGAGGCCGAGCGGTTCAAGAACCAGATGGGACTGTGAGATGCGGAGAAACGTCCTCTGGGGGCTGGTGTTCACCTCGCCGGCGATCATCGGGCTGCTGTGGTTCACCGGCTACCCCGTGCTGGGGAACACGCTCTGCATCGTGCTCTGGTCGGTCCCGCTCGGGATCGTCGTGGCGCTCGGGCTGGCGCTGCTGCTCAACCTGGGCGTGGGCGGGCGCTCGGTCCACCGCACGGTGTTCCACCTGCCCACGATCGTGCCGGCGGTCGCCTCGGGTGTGCTCTGGATGTACATCTTCGACCCCCAGTACGGCCTGCTCAACGACGCCCTGGCCAAGATCGGCGTCACCGGGCCGGGCCGGCTGTCGGAGCCCGCCTGGGCCAAGCCGGCGCTGATCGTGATGAGCGCGTGGGGGTCGGCAACCTGATGGTCATCCTGCTGGCCGGGCTCCAGGACGTGCCGGTCACCTTGCGGGAGCGGGCCGCCTCCGACGGGGCCGGCTGGCTGCCCAGGTTCCGCCACGTCACGCTGCCGTACGTCAGCCCGCACCTGCTGTTCGCCCTGGTGACCGGGCTGATCGGCGGCTTTCAGTTCTTCACGCCGGTGTTCGTCATGACCGGCGGCACGGGCAGCCCGGCGGGCTCCACGCTGGTGTCGGGCCTGTACCTGTACCAGAACGCTTTCCCGTACTTCAAGGTCGGCTACGCGTCGGCGATCGCCTGGGTGCTCTTCGCGATCGTGGCCGCCATCACGGTCGCCACGTTCCGGCTGGCCGGGCGGCGCGTCTACTACGGAGGCCGATGATGTACCGGCGGCTCATGCGGGCGATGGCCGCGCACGCGGTCCTGATCGCGCTCGGCATCGTGTTCCTGCTGCCGTTCGTGTGGATGGTGACGACGTCGCTGAAGACGGTCGACGTGCTGAACACCTTCCCCGTCGTCTGGTTCCCCGACAAGATCACCTTCTCGAACTACGTGGACGGGCTGCAGGTCTTCCCGTTCGCCCGCTACTTCCTCAACACGATGATCGTGTGCGTGTTCTCGACGCTGGGGGCGGTGCTGTCGAGCTCGTTCATCGCGTACGGGCTGGCCTACATCGACCGGCCGGGGCGCAACGTCGTCTTCGTGGCGCTGCCGGCCACCATGATGATCCCGTTCTACGTGACGATGGTGCCGCTGTTCTCGCTCTTCCGCGAGATGGGGTGGACCAACACCTACCTGCCGCTCATCGTGCCGCACTTCTTCGGCGGGCCGTTCTTCGTCTTCCTGCTGCGCCAGTTCTTCCGCGGCATCCCCCGCGACCTGCTCGACGCCGCCCGCGTGGACGGCGCGGGCGAGCTGCGCATCTACGCGCGCATCGTGCTGCCGCCGGCCAAGCGGGCGCTGGCGGCCGTGGCGCTGTTCCAGTTCCTGGCGGCCTGGGGGGACCTGCTGGGGCCGCTGATCTACCTGTCCGACTCCGACATGTACACGCTGTCGCTCGGGCTCACCTATTACTCCACCCAGTACAGCACCCAGTTCGGGCCGCTGTTGGCGGCCAGCACGGTGATCATCATCCCGGTCATCGTGCTGTTCTTCCTGGCCCAGCGCACCTTCATCCAGGGCATCACGCTCACCGGGGTGAAGGGCTGACCCCCATCCAGACGGAGGACCTCGATGGAACAGTCCCGCAGGAGATTCCTGGCCGTGGCCGCGGGCGGCTTACTGGTGACGCCGGCCGTGGCCGGTCGCGCCGAGGCCGGCACGGCGTGGAGCCGGGTCCCGGCGATCAGGCGCCGGATCACGCCGCCCCGCTTCCCCCGCCGCGTCTTCCCCGTCACCGGCCACGGGGCCGTCGGCGACGGGACCACCAAGTGCACCGAGGCGTTCGCCAGGGCCGTCGCTGCCTGCTCGGCGGCGGGCGGCGGGCGTGTGCTGGTGCCCGCGGGGACGTACCTGACCGGCGCCATCCACCTGGCCGACAACGTGGACCTGCACCTGGAGGCCGGCGCCACCATCCGCTTCAGCCGCGACCCCGCCGACTACCTGCCCGTCGTCGCAACCCGGTACGAGGGCATCGAGCTGATGAACTACTCCCCGTTCATCTACGCCCACGGCCGGACCAACGTGGCCATCACCGGCGAAGGCGTGATCGACGGCCAGGCCGACGCCACGCACTGGTGGGACTGGTCGAGCGACCCCGCCCCGTCGGAGGGCCCCGACAAGAAGCTGCTCGCCCAGCTCGCCGAGGACGGCGTGCCGGTGGCCGAGCGGGTCTTCGGCGAGGGCCACTACCTGCGGCCGAACCTCATCCAGCTCTACCGCTGCCGCAACGTGCTGATCGAGGGGGTGACGGTCAAGGACTCCCCCATGTGGAACATCCACCCGGTCCTGTGCGTCAACGTGACCGTGCGCGGGGTCACCGTGGACAGCCCGAACGGCCCCAACAACGACGGCTGCGACCCCGAGTCGTGCGTGGACGTGCTGATCGAGCGGTGCGAGTTCAACACCGGCGACGACTGCGTGGCCGTCAAGGCCGGCAAGAACGCCGACGGCCGCCGGGTGAACGAGCCGTCCATGAACATCCTGGTGAACTCGTGCGTCATGCGTGACGGCAACGGCGGCGTGACCGTCGGCAGCGAGACGACCGGTGGCGTGCGCTGGGTGTTCGCCTGGAACTGCACGATGAGCAGCGCCCGGCTGGAGCGCGCGATCCGGATCAAGACCAACCCCGAGCGCGGCGGTTACGTCAGGGACCTGTACTTCAGGGACATCACGGTGGGGCAGGCCGCCGACGCGGTGGTGGAGGTGGCGCTGAACTACGAGAACAAGCACACCGGCCCGTACTTCCCCGACGTGGGCGGCATCGACATCCGCCGGCTGCGGGCCGGGCGGGCGCCGCGGGCGTTCACCCTGATCGGCAATCCGGGCAACCCGATCAGGGGCGTGCGGGTGAGCGACAGCGTCTTCGAGGAGATGGCCGAGCCGGACGTGGTGACCGACGTGAACGGCTTCGAACTGCGGAACGTGCGCGTCAACGGGCAGCGTGTCTGATCTCGGCGGGTCATCTCGGCGGGTCATCTCGGCGGGTGATCGGGGACAGGTGATCTGGAGCGGCTGATCAGGGCCGGGCGGCGGGGGTGAGCTCCCTGGGTGGCGTGCTCACGCCCGCCTCGGCGGAGGTCCCCCGGCCGAGCAGCAGCGTGCCCAGCCACACCACCGCCATGCCCACCGCGACCAGGTTCGAGCCCTTGCCGTCCATGAACGTGGCCGCGGCCAGCAGCACCACGCCGCCGGCCGTGACCGCCGCGCTGACCGGCGTCACCCGGCGCAGCACGCCGAGCAGGACCGCCTGGACGAGCAGCGCGGCGTAGAAAAGCTGCGCCCCGGGGCCGTACACCAGCGGGTCCACCCCCGGGTAACCCTGCACCCGCTCCAGCAGCGCCCGCATGGCCTCCCCGTCCGTCGCGGCGACCCCGGCGTACAGGTCGATGCCGAGCTGGACCAGGTTGGCGGCCACGCTGAACAGGGCGAGCCCGGTCAGCGCCGTCACCGCCACCCGCCGCCCGCCCGTCACCGGCCCCGCCAGGCCGCGCATGGCCGCCGTCATCAGGCCGAACATCAGGAACGCCACCAGCCAGAGCGCGTGCGCGGCCGTCCACCAGGGCCCGGGTTCCAGGTCCCCGTGAATGGGACGCATGAGGAACCAGCCGGCCAGCAGGGCAGCGGGTCCGGCGGTGAAGGAGATCTGGGCCAGACGGTTCGCGGGGTTCATAGCTGCCACGATGCCCCGCGCCACCCGCCCGGATCATCGGTGATCGTCCCTGATTTACCCCTGGCCCGCACTCAGGGACGGGCTCAGGTGTGCACGAGGAGCGCAGCTCAGGTGAAGTAACGCATCCAGACGTACAGCCAGGCCATCAGCGTGCTCAGGATCGTCACCACGATGCCGTACCTGGTGAACTGCCAGAAAGAGATCTTGTGCCCGTTGCGCGCGGCGATCCCGATGGCCACCACGTTGGCGCTGGCCGCGACCGCGGTGCCGTTCCCGCCGAAGTCGGCCCCCAGGGCGAAGGCCCACCACAGCGCCTGCCCGATCTGCGGGTCGGGGGCCGCGGCGACCACGCCCTCGACGATGGGGGCGGTCGTGGCGACGTACGGGATGTTGTCGAAGAAGGCGCCCAGCGCGCTGGAGCCGAACAGCAGCGCCGTCGCGGCGACGAAGTAGTTGTCGCCCAGCGTCTCCACCGCCCACGTGCCGATCGAGGCGATCAGGCCGGTGTGCACGAGGCCCCCGACCATGACGAACAGCCCCATGAAGAAGACCAGCGTGGGCCACTCGACCTCGTCCAGCACGTCGGACACGCCGGCGCGGGAGACCAGCAGCATCACCCCGGCGCCCACCAGCGCCACGATCGACGGCTCGACGTGCAGCACCGCGTGCAGCCCGAACCCGGCCACGACCGCGCCCAGCACCACCAGGCAGCGCACCAGCAGCCGCGGATCGGTGATCGCCCGCCGCTCCTGCAGCGCCATCACCTCGGCCACGTGCTCGGCGTTGTACTGGAACGAGCTGCGGAACAACCACCGCGTGAGCAGCACGAACACCGCGAAGATGACCACCACGATCGGAGCCATGTGCACGAGGAAGTCGTTGAAGGTGAGCCCGGCGCGGCTGCCGATGATGATGTTCGGCGGGTCGCCGATGAGCGTGGCCGCGCCGCCGATGTTGGAGGCCAGCACCTCCGCGATCAGGTACGGCTGCGCCGCGATCCGCAGCCGGTTGCACACCACGATGGTGACCGGCGCGACCAGCATGATGGTGGTGACGTTGTCGAGGAAGGGCGAGGCGACGGCGGTGATCGCCATCAGCATGACCATCAACCGGTACGGCCGCCCTTTCGACCGCTTGGCCGCCCAGATGGCGAGATAGTCGAAGATGCCCGTCTGCTTGATGATCCCGACGATGATCATCATGCCGAACAGCAGGAAGATGACGTTCCAGTCGATGCCCTCGTGCTCGGAGAAGAACACCTCGGCACCGGGGATGAGGCCCGTGACGGCCATCAGCCCGGCGGCGATGAGCACCACTTTGACCTTGTTGGCCTTCTCGGTGGCGATGAAGAAGAAGGCCACCAGGAAGATCGCCAGTGCGACGAAGGCGCTCATCCGTCCTGTCCCGGCGGTCCGGCCTGCACGGTACGCCCGGCGGGACGAAGGCGACGGTCGAAACGCGACGCCAGCCAACGATACGGACGGTACAGACGGTACGGCGAGTACGGCGAGTGCGGCGAGTACGGCGAGCACATGGCAAGGGCCTCCGAACGGTGAACATGCGGCGACCCGGACGCGGCCGACGGCGCACGCCCGGTCAGGGAAAGGGGGGTCAGTCGTCCGAGCCGGACAGGACCAGGGTGGTCAGCAGCCGCTCCAGGGTGATCGCCCCGGCGAGGACGCCGTCGCGGCCGACGACCGCGACGATCGGGCTGCGCAGGCGGGCCATCAGGGCCGCCACCTCCAGCAGGGTCGCGTCGAGCCGTACCGTCGCGGGCGTGGCGGGCCGGCGCGGCAGGCAGTCGCCCACCGACAGGTCGCCCAGCTCACCCCAGAACAGGTCGGCGTGCGCCTCGTCGATCGTCCGGCAGAGCGCCGGGTCCTCCTGGTACGCCCCCGGCACCGCCAGCCGCAGGACCTGCGTCCCCGGGAGCACGCAGGACGGGCGCCCCTGGCCGTCCACGACGATCAGACCGGGCATCCGGCCGAGGGCCATGAGCCGCACGGCCTTGGTGACGGGGTCGTGGACGGTCACCGTGGGCAGGTTCACAACGATATTGCTGGCGTGCATGACATCATCCCGTTCGACGAGTCGACCGGGTGTCCCCGGCGGGGTCATGGCGTCGCCCCGGTCAACCGGGCGACGCGGCGTTCCAGGTCGGCCAGCCGGTCGGGCAGGGACCTGCTGTGCAGCAGGTCGGCGATCTGGTCGGCTTCGTCCTGGTCGAGGACGATGGTCTGCACCGGCTCGTCCGCGTCGGCGGAGTCGTAGACGAGGAACCGCCGCCGTCCGCCGCTCTCCACAAGCAGTCCGAAGCGCTGGCCCGCGCGGGTGACGAGGTGGTGCACGATGTCCCTTCCGGGGCCGTTGCCCGGCACGGTCATGCGAGTGACGTCCATGTCGCTGCCTCCCATCCGGCTCCGCTCCAGTCTTCAGAAAGCGACACTTCGGGACTATCGGGCATGACACCCATCTGTGCAGGGATACAACATGTAGGACGGTCTGCCGGATGAGGGCCAGGCCGGATGGACAACCAGGTCGGACAACGAAGAGGCTGGTGGCATGAACGACCGCGCAGGGGGGCGGCCGGTTGACGTGAGCGGCCCGGGAGCGCCGCGTCCTCCGGCTCAGGCGTTGTTCCGGCGGCTGATGGTGATCAACGGGCTGGTCTTCGCCGTCGGCACATTCGTGCTCGCGATCTCTCCGGCCACCGTGTCCTCACCGGTGCTGCTGGCCGAGGTGCCGGTCCTGCTGGTGGGGCTGGCGGTGATGCTCTTCGCCAACGCGCTGCTGCTGCGCCGCAGCCTGGCCCCGCTGGACGCGCTGACCACGCTCATGCAGCGGGTGGACCTGCTGCGCACCGGCGACCGGCTGGCCGACAGCGGCAACAGCGACCTCACCCATCTCATCGACACGTTCAACGCGATGCTGGACCGGCTGGAGGCCGAGCGCAGCGCGAGCAGCGCGCACGCGCTGGCCGCGCAGGAGGGCGAACGCCAGCGCATCGCCCGCGAGCTGCACGACGAGATCGGCCAGAGCCTGACCGTGGTGCTCCTCGGCCTGAAGCGGGTGGTCGACCGCGCGCCGCCCGGCCTGTGCGAGGAGCTGCACGCCGTGCAGGAGACCGTACGCGCCAGCCTCGACGAGGTCCGCCAGGTCGCCCGGCGCCTGCGTCCCGGCGTACTGGAGGATCTCGGCCTGCACGCCGCGCTCAGCGCGCTGGCCGCCGACGTCTCCCGGATGGGCGGCATCCCGGTCACCCGCGCCATCGAGCCCGACCACCCGGCGCTGGGCGCGGACGTCGAGCTGGTCCTCTACCGGATCGCGCAGGAGAGCCTGACCAACATCGCCAGGCACGCCCGCGCCACCCGCGCCGAGCTGTCGCTGACGGCCGGGGACGGCTGCCTGGTCCTGCGCATCTCCGACAACGGCCGGGGCGGCGCGCGCGAGGACGGCGCCGGGATCCGGGGCATGCGCGAACGCGCCCTGCTCATCGGCGCCCGGCTGAGCGTCGACTCCCCGCCAGGCGAGGGGACCCATGTGCGCCTGGTCATCCCGGATCCCGCGAATCGGAGCACACTCTCGTGAACAAGACCCGGATCCTGCTGGCCGACGACCACGCGCTCGTCCGCCGGGGGCTGCGGCTCATCCTCGACGCCGAGCCCGACCTGGAGGTGGTCGCCGAGGCCGCCGACGGCGCCGAGGCCGTCGCGGCGGCCTCCGAGGAGACGGTGGACCTGGCCATCCTCGACATCGCGATGCCGCGCATGACGGGCCTCCAGGCCGCCAGGGAGATCTCCCGCCGGGCGCCAGGCGTCCGCATCCTGATCCTGTCCATGTACGACAACGAGCAGTACTTCTTCGAGTCGCTCAAGGTCGGCGCCTCCGGCTACGTGCTCAAGTCGGTCGCCGACCAGGACCTGCTGGAGGCGTGCCGGGCCACGATGCGCGGGGAGCCGTTCCTCTACCCGGGCGCGGTGACCGCGCTGATCCGCGACTACCTGCAGCGGGACCGGGAGGGCGACCGCATGCCGGAGAGCATCCTGACGCCGCGCGAGGAGGAGATCGTCAAGCTGATCGCGGAGGGCAACTCGGCCAAGGAGATCGCCGAGACGCTGGTGATCAGCGTGAAGACGGTGGACCGGCACCGGGCGAACATCCTCGCGAAACTCGGCATGCGCGACCGCCTCGACCTGACCCGCTACGCGATCCGGGCCGGCCTCGTCGAGCCCTGACGCGTTCCGCCCTCCCCGGCATCGCCCGGCATTTCCGGCGTCCCCGGCATTCCCGGCGGCGGCGCGGACGCCGGGGAGGGCCTTGATCCGGTGGCGGACGGCGGTGTTACGTTGAAGAAGGCGTGCACGAACCCTGGTGAAGGATGTGGTCTTCCGTGCTCTACCTCTTCGGATTCGATCGGATCGGCGTGGCCGTGAGCGACATCTACTTCGTCGATCCCGACCCGCTCGCCGGCCAGGAGGGTGCGGAGCGCGGGGTGCGGCTGGAGCTGCGCCGGCTCGACCAGGGCGAGCTCAAGGGCTCGATCTACTCGGCCAGGCCCATCACCGTGGACCGCCCGATCTGGCGGGTCGACCTGCTGGAGTCGGTCTCGGGGACGCCGGGCAGCTTCGACCGCACCCACCACCACCCGGGGGTGGACGGCTGGGAGCCGGGGCGGCGGGTGTTCGACCGGCAACTGTCGCAGGAGCCGCTCAAGTGGCTCGGCGAACGGCTGGCCGACGTGGAGGCGGTGCTGGACCAGGCCGGGGTCGAGCCGGACGAGGTCGGCCCGGCCGACGTGACGGGCCTGCGCGAGCGGACGCCGGAGATCGTCGAGACGGTCGCCGGCGTGCTCAACGCCGTACGCGCCGGGCAGGCGGGGCTCCCCGAGGGTGACGGCTCTGGCACCAGCGTGCGGGCCAGCTGGCTTTGACGCGCTCCCCAGCCTGAAGTGAAAGGCGGAGCACTGCCGACGCCTTGGTAGCACGGCGGATCGGCGGGCGGCCTGCCGGGCGCCCGCCGATCGTCACGGCCTCCGTGAGGCAGGCCCGTCAGAGCACTTCGGTCGCACGCGCGCACGTCATGGACGCGTCCACGGCCATGCCCCCGGTGATCGCGTCCTCCCGCGACCCGCGTCCGGCCCCATAGCCGCCCCGCCGAGCGAGGTGCCCACCTGCCGCTTGACGTCCGCCACGACGATGATGCGGGTCTGCGCCGGTCGCAGACGATGACATACGAGGCCACGACGTTCGAGCCGCTCGCGTAGATGCTGGAGACGTTGCCACGGCGGTTGTCACGGTTGGCGGCCTGCGCCGGCATCGCTCCCACGAGCATGGAGCCCACGGCGACCGCCCCCCACGAGGGGGATCCTCATCAGCTTGTTCATGAAAACCCCTTCGCGCGAGTGATGGTGCGGGGAGTCCGATCAGAGCGTCAGGTCTGGAACTGGAACGATCCGCGCAGGATGGTGCCCCGCCCGCTCCAGAAGCTCTCGTAGTCGGCCCGGTAGGTGACGTTGTCGAAGGCGGAGACCTGCTTGCAGGTGGCGCCCGGGTGCTTGACGTTGTCGTCCCTGATGACGATGGGCGTTCCGATCACTCCCGGGCGGCTGAGTGACACCTCCACCCAGGCCGTCCCGGTGGTGTCGTCCGCATGGACGCACAGCTCGTTGGTGATGTCGTTGTAACGGACGATCCCGTCCCCGACGTCGCGCTGGAAGCTCGCCGCCAGGGCCGGTTGAGCCAGAATGACGCTCGCCGCCGCGACAGCGGCGCCGACGATGACTGACTTGAGGTATTTCATCGTGTCTCCTTCCCCCGGACGGAGATCACTCCTCCGCAGCGCCGGAGATAGGGCCTCCGGCAGAAGCGATCCCCTGGCCCAGGTCACTGGCGTGATCGTCGCACTCACCGGCATCAGCCTGGAATACGACCGGAATACGCCCGGACACCCGGTGGGTCAGGAGTGGTCGCCGGCGGTGGGGCGGCGGTGGAGGAGGCCGAACTTGGCCCACATCGCCTCGGCGGCCTCGATCGAGGCTCCCGTACGCGCCGGATCCACGGCGGCGAGCTGGGTGACCAGGGCCTGCGCGACGGCGATGCCGGCCGTGAGCGACGGGAAGAACGCCTCGCCCTCCGCCGGCACGATCACCACCTGCTCGGCCGCGCTGGCCAGGGCCGGGCTGGCCGCGTCGGTCAGGGCGAACACCCGCACCCCGCGCGAGCGGGCCTCGTTGGCGGCCAGCACCGTGCTCTCGTACAGGCGCCAGAAGCTGATCGCGATCAGGACGTCGCCGGCGCCGATCGCGGCCATCGCGTTGGCCAGCTCCGCGTCGCCCGCCGTCACCGCGCGCACCGGATAGCCGGCCAGCCGGGCGTTGTCGGCCAGCGCCAGCCCGACGGCGGGGTAGCTGCCGTCGGCGACGATCACCGTGTGGCGGGCCGCCGCCAGCGCCTCGGCGATCGTGAGCAGCACGCTCTCGTCCAGGCGCCGGTTGAGCAGGGCCAGGCTGTCGAGGTCGCGGCGCAGCGAGCGGGAGCTGGGCGAGCCGGTGCCCCGGTGCTCGGCGGCCACCTGGCCGGCGCTGAGCGAGGACAGGTAGCGGGCGCGCAGCTCCTGCTGGAGCGCCGGCCAGCCGGCGAAGCCGAGCGCCTGCGCGGTGCGGGTGACGGTGGCGACGTTGACGCCGGCGATCTGGGCCAGCTCCCCCGCCGAGCCGAACGAGGCGCGGCGCGGCTGCGACAGCAGGACTTCGAGCACGGCGGCCGCCTTGCCGCGCAGCCCGCGCACCGGCAGCCCCTCGCGCAGCACGTCCTCGTAACTGTCCGCGCTCCCCATCACCTCCGGCACAACCGCGCCCTCTGTCACCTGTCCCCTTTCGCCCTTCCTCCAGAGCCCGGGATCCGAGCGTGAGCGCGTCCCCTGGCCCGGAACATGCTACGCGGTGGCAACAATCCTAACTTGCAAAGACCATTGCAATTTTAGCTATTCGCACTATATGTTGCTTCGAATTCGACCTACAGGGCCAGGACCTGGGGAAAGGTGTGTCAGATGACCTTGTTGGCCCGGCTGGACCGGCTCCCCCTGAGCCGTCCGCACTATCTCCTCCTCCTGATCGGCGGTCTCGGCTACACCTTCGACGGCATGGACTCCGCCGTCGTCGCGTTCCTGCTGCCGAGCGCCCAGGAGGCATGGGACCTGTCCAACGGCCAGCTCGGCTTCATCGGGTCGGCGACGCCGTTCGGGTTCCTGTTCGGCGCGACCGCGGCGGGCCTGCTCGGCGACCGCATCGGCCGCAAGAAGGTGATGATGTACGCGCTCGCCTTCTACGCCGTCTTCTCCGTCGTCGCCGCCTTCGCCCCCAACTACGAGATCTTCCTCGGCTCCCGCGTACTGGCCGGAGCCGGCGCCGGGGCGGAGAGCGCGATCATCGCGCCGTTCCTGTCGGAGTTCGTGCCCGCCAACCGGCGCGGCTGGTTCATCGGCGCGCTGGCCGGCTTCTTCTCGTTCGGGTTCGTGATGGCGGCACTGATCGGGCGGTTCGTGGTGCCGACCTTCGACGACGGCTGGCGGATCGCGCAGGTGATCACCGCGCTGCCGATCGTCATGCTGCTGTGGTGGCGCCGCTCGCTGCCGGAATCGCCCCGCTTCCTGCTCCAGCAGGGCCGTACGGACGAGGCCGAGGCGGTGGTGGCCGACCTGGAGCGCCGCGTCGAACAGGCCACCGGCGCGCCGCTGCCACCGGTGCCCGAGAGCGCCGTCGCACCCGTGACGCACACGCCGAAGGTGAACCTGCTCAACGCGCTGAAGTTCCTGTGGAGCCCGGTCATGGCCAGGCGCACGGCGGTGATCTGGCTGGTGTGGTTCGTGATCACGTTCTCGTACTACGGGTTCTTCTCCTGGATCCCCACCCTGCTCGTGCAGCGCGGCATCACCGTCACCAAGAGCTTCGAGTTCTCGATCATCATCTATCTGGCGCAGATCCCCGGCTACTTCTCCGCCGCCTGGCTCTCCGAGCGGCTGGACCGCAAGAACACGATCGCGATCTACCTCGGCGGCTCGGCGGTCAGCGCGTTCTGGCTGTCGCAGATGGACTCGCCCGTCGCCATCACGGTCGCGGGCGCGGTGCTGTCGTTCTTCCTGAACGGCACGTACGCGGGCGTCTACTCCTACACCCCCGAGGTCTTCCCCACCTGGATCCGGGCGACCGGCTCCGGCCTGTCGAGCGCGTTCGGGCGGGTCGGCAGCATCCTGGCGCCGACGATCATCGGACTGTCGGCCGCGAGCCTCGGCTTCGCCGGCGTGTTCGGGCTCACCACGGCCGTGCTGGTGGCCGGGGTGGTGTGTGTGGTCGTGTTCGGCCTGGCCACGGCCGGGCGTTCGCTGGAAGAGCTGACGGAGTCCACCGCCGAGGAGGCGACGAAGTGATCGACGACCTGAACGAGCTTGAGAAGACGGTGCGCGAGGAGGTGGGCGTGCGGCTGTTCACCGTGCTGGCCTGGGTGCCGGAGCGGCGAGCGCTGCGCCGCGTGCACAGCAGCCATCCCGTGGAGTATCCGGTGGGCGGCGAGAAGACCGTCGAGGTCGCCCAGGGCTGGCTGGCCACCTGCATCGAGCGGCGCGAGCCGTACTTCGGCCGTGACCGCGCCGCCGTACGGGAGATCTTCGCCGATCACGAGCTGATCGAGAGCCTCGGCTGCGGCTCGATCGTCAACGTGCCCGTGATCGGGACGGACGGCGAGGTGCTCGGCGTGCTCAACATCCTCGACGCCGAGGGCAGCTACGACGACGACTCCGTGGCCACCGCCCAGGCCATCGCCGCGAAGGCCGCTCCCGCGCTGTCCGGAGGTGCCGCATGAGCCTGCTGCTGCGTAACGCGCTGCTGCTCGACGTGACGACCGGCGAGTACGCCGAGGGCGACCTGCGCTGCGCGGACGGCCGCGTCGCCGAGACGGGACGCGGGCTGCGCGCCCCCGACGGCACGCGGGTGATCGACCTCGCGGGCGCCCACGTCGTGCCCGGCCTGATCGACGCGCACGTGCACGTCACCGCCTCGACCGCGGACCTGGGCAGGCTCGGCTCCATGTCGCCCTCGTACGTGGCCGCCCACAGCGCCCGCATCATGGCCGGCATGCTCGATCGCGGCTTCACCACGGTCCGCGACTGCTCGGGCGCCGACTTCGGGCTCGCCGACGCCCAGGCGGAGGGCCTGATCCGGGGTCCGCGACTGCTGTTCTGCGGCAAGGGGCTGAGCCAGACCGGCGGCCACGCCGACTTCCGCGGCAGGGGCGAGCACCTGACCGACGACCATCCGTGCTGCGCGGGCGTCGGGCGGGGGGCCGACGGGGTCGACGCGGTGCGCGCCGCCGCCCGCGACGAGCTGCGCAAGGGCGCGGACCACATCAAGGTGATGGCCTCCGGCGGCGTCGCCTCGCCGACCGACAGGATCGACTCGACCCAGTACTCGATGGACGAGCTGCGCGCCGCCGTCGAGGAGGCCGGGGCCGCCAACCGGTACGTCGCCGCCCACGCCTACACCGCCCGCGCCGTCAACCGGGCCCTCGACGCCGGGGTGCGCTCCATCGAGCACGGCAACCTGATCGACGACTCCAGCGTCGAGCTGTTCCTGCGGCATGAGGCTTACCTGGTGCCGACCTTGGTGACGTACTGGGCGCTCAAGCAGGAAGGGCGCGACTTCGGGCTGTCCGAGAGCAGCTGGCGCAAGGTGGACGACGTGCTGGAGGCCGGTCTCGTCGCGCTGGAGCGGGCGGCGCGCGGGGGCGTGCGGCTCGCGTACGGGACGGACCTGCTCGGCGGCATGCACCGGCACCAGAGCCACGAGTTCCGGCTGCGGGCCGAGGTGCAGCGGCCGATCGATGTGCTGCGCTCGGCCACGACCGGCGCGGCGGAGCTGGCCGGGCGGGCGGGCGAGCTCGGCACGCTGGCCGTGGGGGCGCACGCCGACCTGCTCGTGCTCGACGGGGATCCGCTGGCGGACGTCGGTGTCCTCGCCGAACCGGCCAAGCACCTGCGCCACGTCGTCCAGGCAGGCGCCGTCGTCTCCTGAGCCGTGACCGCCGTCGGACGCGTTTTCCGTGGGTGATCGTCGTCGGACTCGTCTCGGGCGGATTCCGGGCGGTGCGTACCGTGGTTGTCGTGACTACGCTGACGCGCACCGCCCTGGTGGTCGTGGTCGTGCTGCTCCTGCTGCTCGGCCTGCTGTGGGTGTTCCAGCGGCGGCTCATCTACCTGCCCGACCGGGGCCCGGTGCCGCCGGCCGCCGAGGTGATCCCGGGGGCGCGCGACGTCTCGTTCACCACCCGCGACGGGCTCCGGCTCGCCGCCTGGCACGTGCCCGGCGACCGCGACGTGACCGTGCTGGTCACCGGCGGCAACGCGGGCAACCGGCTGCACCGCGCGCCCCTGGCCAGGGCGCTGGCCGCGTACGGGCTGCCGGTCCTGCTGATGGACTACCGCGGCTACGGCGGCAACCCGGGCAGCCCGACGGAGGAGGGCCTGTTCCTCGACGCCCTGGCCGCGCGCGACCTCGTCCGCACCTCGCGGGTGATCTACTTCGGCGAGAGCCTGGGCGCGGCGGTCGCGACCAGGCTCGCGCTGGAGCGGCCGCCGGACGGGCTGATGCTGCGCTCGCCGTTCACCGACCTGGCCGCCGCCGGCCAGGTCAACTACCCGTTCCTCCCGGTACGCGCCCTGCTGCGCGACCGCTTCCCCGTCGCACGCGACATCGGCCGGGTCCGCGCCCCCGTCGTCGTCGTGTACGGCACCCGCGACACGATCGTCCCCCCGAGCCTGAGCCGGGCGGTGGCCGAGGCTGCGGGCGCGACGACCGTGGAGGTGGCGGGGGCCGGGCACAACGACCTGGTCATGCTGAACGGCCCCGGCCTCGTGAACGCGGTGACCGACCTGGCCGAACGCGTCCGGTGAGCGCCTGAGCCGGCGGCCGGGTCAGCCGGCGCAGGCGGTGCCGCCGCCCGCGTGGTAGATCATGTCCTGGTACGTGACGCTCGCCCTGATGGGCGTCGAGCTGCGCAGCGTCTGGACGGTGTCGCCGCCTCGCCGCAGCTCGAAGACCGGCGTCGTCCCCGGCACCATCGGCACCTTGAACGACACGACCCCGGCCGCGCGCACCTGCTTGCTCCGCACGTCGGAGCCCTGCGTGATCACCAGCTTGCCCGGCCCCTTCACGAACGCCAGCAACTCCACCTGGTCCACCGGCCCGGGCCCGGCCGGGATGGTGAACTTGCCGGCGGTCTGCTTGCTCGTGTCGTAAGGGGCGCCGGCCTTGTGACCGCGGTGGAAGTAGTAGAGCGCGTCCCGCACGATCCGCGGCGCCTCGCCGGTCTTGAACCAGGTCGTGTAGTAGGCGTTGACGTCGGCGAGCGCGTGGCCGCGCGCCTTCGAGGGCGCCTGGTGCGACGCGCCGTAGTCGTTCCAGGTGACGAGCTGCACCCAGTCGGCGTCACCCTTGATCGCCGCCCGCCACGAGCCGCGCAGCGTGCTGCTGTTGCGCGCCTCCCAGTAGTGCAGTTCCTTGGCCCTGGTGTCCTCGAACCCGATCGGCGCCATGTACTTCAGCTTGCGCTTGTGCGCGGCCTCGGCCGCCTTGACGAAGCTCCCGGTCACCCCGGGACGGTTGGCGCCCCAGGAGGAGTGGCCGTAGACGTACTCGTCCCACTCGGACCTGCCGCGGCCGTCCCAATAACTGAAGATCGACATGAGCGACGTCCTCATGCCTCGGGCGGCCAGCGCCGCCCGGGCGGCCCGCCACCAGGAGGGCGGCTGGCGCTCGATCGTGTACGGCGCGAGCAGCACGCTCCCGTCGGGCAGCGTGAACAGCGACGGATGTCCCTTGACCAGCAGAATGTCGGAGACCATTTTGGCGTACGAGGCTCCGGCGGCGGCCGGGAAGTCGGGGCTGAGCACGATCTTGAACTGCGGGTCCACGGCCTGGGCGGCGTCGAGGAGCTGGGGGAGCTGGTTCCAGCGCTGGTCGCTGGAGGTGTGGTGCTCGTAGATGAACCCGTCGAGCCCCTGCGCGACGGCTTGGCGCACCTCGCGCTCGAAGTCGAGCCGCCGCCATTCGGCCTCTGGCCGTACGGGCCTGGTCAGCGGCCGGTCCCGCAGGTAGCCGCCCCTGCTCTGGTAGAGGCCGCTGGAGCCGGCCGGGTCGAACCAGGAGGCGTACTGGTCCTTCGCCGGGTCCTTGTTGTCGACCGAGACGGGGAAGGGCGGGAAGTAGAACGCGAACGCCTTCTTGGCCGAGGCGCGCAACGCGGCGGCCGAGGGCTTGTCGAAGGGCAGCGTGGCGCAGGGCGTGACGCCCGTGGTGTAGGTGATCGTGAGCTTGGGGCCGCGGTCGCCGGGCCGGCGCGAGGAGTACAGCACCGTGGGCGTGGCGTCCGGCTGCGTGAAGGCGAAGGAGTAGGCGCCGTCGCGGGTGATCGCCGGGGAGACGTCGAGGCGGACCGGCCGGCCGGCGGTGAAGCCGGTGTGCTTCGCGAGCACCCTCCCGAGCTTGGGACGGGTCTTCCACGTGGTCGCGGCCTCGGTCCAGGAGCCGGACACCTCGCGCGCCGACAGCGTGGTCGCGGCGGTCCTGGTGGGGGTCAGCTCAAGGGTGGCGGTGAGGTTCCCGGCACCGGCCGGGATGCCGGAGACCTTGAACCTGGCGAGCGCGATCCGCCGGCCGCCGGCGGAGGATGCGCAGGTGGCGCCGCAGACGGACATCCACGTGGCGGCGCCGAAGCTCTTGGCCGGCTCCGCCTGGCTGACGAACACGTCGTCGAGGGCGAGCACGACCACTTTCGTGGGCGTTCCTGAGAACGCCGGGGACGTTCCTGACAAGGCCGGGGAAGCCGTGGCCTGTCCCGCGACGGCCGCGGGAGGAGGGGACGCGGCTTCGCGCACGGCCGCGGATAACGGTGCCGTCGCGCCGGTCGTGCCGATGGACACGACCAGCGTGAGCAGCGAGATGATGCCCACCCGTCGTGGCTGGGGGAACATTGCCCTCCTAGTAGGGGTCCAATTTGAAGATCATCACAAGCTACTGCGGCGGAGCCGACAAAACGAGTGACTTTTCGAAATGAAATCAGTCAGACACCCGGGAGTGACGCCGGCCCCAGATGGCGGCCCCAGGTGGCGGAACAGGATGGCGGAGGCGACTCAAGCGTTCAGGTACGGCTCCAGCTCGGCCACCGCGTGGTCGCGGTGCACGTCGAGCGTCGTCACGGCCTCGTCGGCGGAGCCGCGGCGCAGGGCGTCGAGGGTGGCGCGGTGCTCCTTGACCACCCGCTCCCTGTTGCCGGCGTCGCCGTAGTACATCGACCGGTAGGCGTCGGTCGTGTCCCAGAGCGTGCGGATCATCCGGGCCAGGCGCGGCATGCCCGCACAGTCGAACAGGGTCATGTGGAAGACCCGGTTGGCGGTGGCCATGGCGAGCACGTCACCCGCCGCGGCGGCCCGTTCGACCTCGTCCTGCGCCGCCGCCAGCCGATGCAGGTCGGCGTCGGTGAGGCGGGCCACGGCCCGGCGCACGGCCTCCTCCTCCAGCAGTTGCCTGATGCGGTAGACCTCGCGCAGGTCGTCGAGGGAGAGCGTCTCGACGAAGTAGCCGCGGTGGGCCTCGTAGGTGACCAGCCCCTCGCCCTGCAGCGTCTTGAGCGCCTCACGCAGCGGCACGCGGCTGACCTGGAACTCCTCGGCCAGCGCGTCCTGCCTGATGGGGGCGCCGGGCCGGAGCCGGCCGGTGGTGATGGCGCGGCGCAGCTCGGCCAGCACGAACTGCTGGGCCGTGGGCGGCCTGCGTCGTGCCTCGTCCGGACTCACGGCCCCAATATCTCACGAACCCACGCGTCGTCCTGCCCGAGCGCGGGCGGCGGGCGGCGGTAGGAGGGCGGGGTGGCGCTCATGCGCAGCGGACTGGCGACCTGGCCGACGCCGCCGAGCTCGACGACGGGCTCCAGGCCCAGATCCTCGGCGAGGGCGAACGCGGCGGCCAGGTCGTTGATCGGGCCGCACGGCACTCCGGCTGCGGTCAGCCGCCCGAACCACTCGTCGGCCGTGCGCCCGGCCAGGGCCGCGTTCAGCGCGGGCACGAGCGTCTCCCTGGCGGCCACCCGGGCGGCGTTGGTGCCGTAGCGGGGGTCCTCGGCCAGGTCGTCCCGGTCGAGGACGGCGCACAGGGC
Source organism: Nonomuraea maheshkhaliensis (assembly GCF_039529435.1). Lineage (NCBI taxonomy): Bacteria > Bacillati > Actinomycetota > Actinomycetes > Streptosporangiales > Streptosporangiaceae > Nonomuraea > Nonomuraea maheshkhaliensis. The sequence continues at coordinate 2,172 of NZ_BAAAMU010000045.1, read as the reverse complement.
GCGGTACTGGCGGTCGTTCCCCGCCGCGATCACGATCGGGCGGTCGGCGGCCTGGAACACCTCGTACGGGACGATGCTCGGATGCCGGTTCCCCATCGCGCGCGGCACCACGCCGGCGGCGGCGTAGGCGGAGGAGTGGTTGGTGAGCGCCGACAGGAGCGACGACAACAACGACACCTCGACCCGCTGCCCGACCCCGCCGCCAGGCGCACCGCCGGGGACGCCCGGACCGCCGTCGGGGGCGCCTGACTCGGCGGCGGGCGCGCCGTCGGGGACGCCCGGCTCGCCGGTGAGTGCACTGCCGCCGACCCGGCCTCCCTGGCCGGTGGTGCCGCGGTGGTGGAGGGCGGCCAGGATGCCGAGGGCGGCGTGCAGACCGGTGATCACGTCCACCAGCGCCACCCCCGCCTTGGTGCCGGGGCCGCCTGTCTCGCCCGTGACGCTCATCAACCCGCCGACCGCCTGCGCGATCAGGTCGTACCCGGGCAGACCGGCCCCGGTCCCCGACCCGAACCCGGTGATCGAGCAGTAGACCAGGCCGGGATTGAGCTCCCGCAGCGTGTCGTAGCCGAGCCCGAGCCGTTCCATCGTCCCCGGCCTGAAGTTCTCCACCAGCACGTCGGCCCGCGCCGCCAGGGCCCGCGCGACCTCGGCGTCCGCCCGCAGGTCCAGGGCGATCGAGCGCTTGTTCCGGTTGACGCCGAGGAAGTACGTCGACTCCCCCTCCGCGTACGGAGGCCCCCACGCCCGGGTGTCGTCCCCGGCGCCGGGCCGCTCGACCTTGACCACCTCGGCCCCCAGATCGGCCAGGAGCGTGGTGGCGTACGGCCCGGCCAGCACCCGGCTGAAGTCGGCCACGAGCAGCCCGGACAGCGCCCCGCTCACGCCGGCGCCCCCAGGTAGACGGTGACCGACCTGGTGTAGAACTCCCTGGCCGCCCGCCCCTGCTCCTTGGGCCCGAACCCGCTCTGCCTGGCCCCGCCGAACGGCACGTGCGGGAACGTCCCCGCCGACTCGGAGTTGACGTGCAGCACGCCCACCTCCAGCCGGTCGACCGCCCCCAGCGCCGCCCCGAGGTCGCGGGTGAAGATGGCCGCCGACAGGCCGTGGTCGCTGAGGTTCGCCAGCCCGAGCGCCTCCTCCGCGCTCCCCGCCCGTACGGCGCCCACCACGGGCCCGAACAGCTCGGTCCGCCAGAAGTCCACCCCGGTCCCCGGCAGGTCCAGCAGGGTCGGCGGCGCGAACCAGCCGTCGCGCTCCAGCGGCGCGGCGCCCGCCAGCGGCTTGGCCCCCTCCCCCACGGCCCGCGTGACCCCGGCCGTGACGCGCTCGCGGGCGGCCGAGCTGACCAGGGGGCCCATCTCGACGCCGCTGTCCAGGGGGTCGCCGACGACGAGCCGCGCGACCCGGTCCGCGACCCGTTCCAGCAGCTCGTCCGCCACCTGGTCGGCCACGATGAGCCGGGAGGTGGCCGTGCACTTCTGCCCGGTCGAGCGGAAGGCGCCGAGGCAGACCTGCTCGGCGGCGTGGTCGAGGTCGGCGTCGGCGAGCACGATGGAGGCGTTCTTGCCGCCCATCTCGGTCTGCACGGGTTTGCCCAGTTCGCCGCAGCGGGCGATGACGGCCCGGCCGACGGCGGTGGAGCCGGTGAACGACACCGCGTCCACGCCGGGATCGTCCACGATGGCCGCGGCGGCGTCGGCGTCGCCGTAGACGAGGTTGAGCACGCCGTCGGGCAGCCCGGCGGTGGTCAGCGCCCGGGCCAGCCGGTACGCCAGCAGCGGCACCAGCGAGGAGGGCTTCCACACCACGGCGTTCCCGTACGTGAGCGCGGGCGCGATCTTCCAGGCCGGGATGGCGATCGGGAAGTTGAACGGCGTGATCAGCCCCGCGACGCCGACCGGCCGGCGGACGACGAGCACGTTCTCACCGGGGCGCGGGGAGGCGTAGACCTCGCCGTTCTCCCTGTCGGCCTCGCCGGCGTAGTAACGCATGATCCGGGCCGCGCCGTGCACCTCGGCGACGGCCTCGGGCAGCGTCCTGCCCTCCTCGCGGGCCAGCTCGGCGCCCCACTCATCCGCGTGCCACGCGAAGACGTCGGCGGCGGCGGTGAGCACGGCGGCGCGGGCGTGGTGCGGGGTCGCCGCCCAGCCGGGCGCGGCGGCGGCGTCG
>NZ_BAAAMU010000044.1:0-79328 GCF_039529435.1 Nonomuraea maheshkhaliensis | reverse complement strand
CGCTCACCCTCCCCCGGCGGCGCCGGCGGTCGCGGGCGGCGTCTGCGGCGGTCGAGGAGCTGCTGGCCGGGTTCGGGGAGCGGCTGCTGCTCACGCAGGTCACCACCGACCTGCTGCGACCGGCGGCCCGTGACTTCGAGGCGTGGGCGGACTTCGAGTCCCGTTCGCCGGAATATTTCGGCTTACTGGCGGAGATGGCCGGGGAGCCGCTCGGGCGTGAGCAGGGGCTGCTGCCCGACGACCTGGCCGCCAAGGTCGCGGCCCAGCCGCTCGACGACGCTCACCGGCGCGTGTCGCTGCGCGGATACCAGGCGTTCGGGGCACGGTTCGCGCTCGCGCAGGAGCGGGTGATCATCGGCGACGAGATGGGGCTGGGCAAGTCGATCGAGGCCATCGCGGCGCTGGCGCACCTGCGGGCGGGCGGGGAGACGCACTTCCTGGTGGCCTGCCCGGCGAGCGTACTGATCAACTGGGTACGCGAGATCGAGACGCGCAGCACGCTGGGCGCGTACCCGCTGCACGGGCCCGACCGGCTCGCCGCCCTGCGGGAGTGGACTCGCGCCGGCGGCGTGGCCGTGGTCACCCTGGACAGCCTGCACCGCCTGGAGCCCGGCGCGGCGGGCGACCCGGGCGACCCGGGCGATCCGGCGGGGCTGCCCGAGGTGGGCATGCTGGTCGTGGACGAGGCGCACTACGTCAAGAACCCGGAGACCAGGCGCTCGCGGGCGGTCACCGCCTGGTGCGGGCGGGCGCGGCGGGTGCTGTTCCTGACCGGGACGCCGATGGAGAACCGGGTCGAGGAGTTCAGGACGCTGGTCGGCTACCTGCGGCCCGAGCTGGCGACCGGGCTGCGCAGCAGTGACGTGGTGGCGGGGGCGCAGGCGTTCCGCAAGGCGGTCGCGCCCGTCTACCTGCGGCGCAACCAGCAGGACGTGCTGTCGGAGCTGCCCGAGCGGGTGGAGGCCGACGAGTGGGTGGAGTTCAGCGGCGCCGACTTCGAGGCTTACCGGCGGGCGGTGACCGAAGGCAACTTCATGGCCATGCGGCGCGCCGCGTACGCCGAGCCGGCCACCTCGGCCAAGCTCAAACGCCTGCTCGAACTGGTCGAGGACGCCGAGGCCAACGGGCTGAAGGTGGTGGTGTTCTCCTACTTCAAGGCGGTGCTGGCGGCCGTGGGCGACGCGCTCGGCGGGCGGGCACACGGGCCGCTGTCCGGTGGCATGGCGGCGGAGCGGCGCCAGCAGGTGGTGGACGGCTTCTCGGCCGCCGCCGGGCACGCGGTGCTGCTCAGCCAGGTGCAGGCGGGCGGGGTGGGGCTCAACCTCCAGGCGGCGTCGGTCGTGATCCTGTGCGAGCCGCAGGTCAAGCCCAGCATGGAGACGCAGGCGGCGGGCCGGGCGCACCGGATGGGGCAGGTACGCCGGGTGCAGGTGCACCGGCTGCTCAGCGTGGACTCGGTCGACCAGCGCATGCTGGACATCCTGCGGCGCAAGTCGAAGCTGTTCGACGCCTACGCCAGGCGCAGCGACCTGGCCGAGTCGTCCGGTGACGCGGTGGACGTGTCGGAGCAGTCGCTGGCACGCCAGGTCGTGGAGGAGGAACAACGCCGCCTGCTGCCCTCCTGACCCCTCGCCGCCAGGTCAGGGGCCGGTGCTCGCGGGCAGCCTGACGATGCGGAAGCCGGCGTCCTGGAGGATGTCGGGCAGCTGCGCGACCGCCTCCCTGTCCTTGTCGCGGGCCTGCTCCGACAGGTACTCCCAGTCCAGCAGGTCGGGATGCCGCCGCCCGCCGTCGTCACGCTCGGGGCCGTGCGCCCACCCCCTGTCGGTGAGATACCGCATCCAGCGCGTGTGCTCCATCCTGGCCAGCCGCTCCACCTCCTCCCCGGTGAACGCGAACGTGTGCGGCGCCGCGGTGCTCGGCGCCGGCACGCAGCCGACGGCCGCCAGCTTGGCCCCGATGTGGGCGGCCTGGTCGCGGTTCTGGCCCTTCTTGGCCTCGCTGAGTTCCTCGTACGGGACCATGGAGGCGTTCTCGCCGGGCGTGTCACCCCGCTGGACGCACGCGAGCACGTACCTGTCGTGGATCGCCCGCGCGATGCGCTCGATCACGTCCTCGTCGATCAAGTCGGGCTTCCCCGCCTCCTCGGTGACGGCGAAGATCTGCAGGGACCCGGCCAGGTCCTCCATCAGCCGGCCGTCGCGGAACACCTCGCCGAACATCCGCCGCCGGCTCACCCGCACGACCACGGGCGCGCCCGTCCACAGCGGGGCGACGGTCAGTGCGGCGGTCAGGGCCAGGTGTTCGTCGGCGTAGCACACGTACACCCGCTGGGGAGGCTCCTTGCCCGCTTCGAGCAGCTCCCGCAGGTCGTCGACGCCGCCGTTCTCGCAGGTCAGCGCGCAGTTCTCGGCCACGAACGGATACGTGCGGCACACCGCCGCCACTTCGGGCTCCGCCTCCGGCGCGATCACCCGTACGGGGAGCCGGGTGCCGGGCGGCGGCGCGAGCAGCCGCCACCGCCTGGCCAGCTCGACGAGCAGGGCGGCGCCGAACGTCTCCAGCCCCAGCAGCAGCACCGGCCTGGGCTGGTCGACCGGGTCGCGCGCCAGCAGCACGCGGACGACCAGCTCGTCGAGGTTGAAGAAGTCGAGCCGGTGGTCGCGCGGCTCGACCACGCCCAGCCTGCGGGCCCGCAGCGCGGCGCACAGCCCGGGGTCGGGGACGTGCGCGTACGCCGCCACCGGGGCGGCCGGGTCCATGCCGTGCACGGTGGCGGCGATGGCCACGTTGACGGTGGCGTCGTCCTCGCAGGCGTAGACGGTCCTGGCCCGCCCGGCGCCGGCCGCCCGCAGCACGAGCGGGTCGGTGGCGTCCCCGGTGACGTGCAGGACGCCGGGGGCGCGCGGAAGGTCGCCGCCCGCGGAGCCGATGACGACGACCTTGCGGCCCTCCTCGCGCAGCCGCTGGGTCACGGCCTGGCCCAGCGCCCCCGTGCCGCAGACGATCGCGTGCCGGCTCGACTCCCGTGCCCTGAGCCGGCGGAACTCGCTGCTCAGCAGCAGCCGTACGGTCTCGATCAGCGCGTAGACGGTGACCGCGGGAGCGGTGAACCTGGCGATCTCCAGCGGCCACGGCAGCGGGCCTCCCTCGCCGAGCGGCGTGCTGTCGATGACGAAGAGCTGCAGGTCGTAGTAGACCAGGTCGAGGAAGGAGACCTGGGGCTCGTCGGCGAGGTGGACGCGCAGCCCCACGTAGCCCAGGACCAGCGACAGCAGCGCCAGCCCCCCGAACGCCACCATGATGGAGGACCTGATGGAGGTCGTTTCCTTCATCTAGCCTCGCTCCGCATCCGGGGGACGACGGGAACCGCCCCCTCTTCATACCCGAGCACCGCCGTCCCGTTACCGCCTGAACCGCCGGGGGCCGGCCGGGAGAGCTCAGCCGGCGCCGAAGCAGACGAAGGTGGAGGCGGGTTCGGCGGCCGAGGCGGTGGCGAGCGCGTCGGCGGGGCGAGCGCCGTCGGCCACGCCCTGGTGGTAGGCCAGCATGACCCGCTCGGCCACCTGATCGGGCACGCGGGTGAGGCTGGAGACGACGGTGGAGGCGCCGAGGTGGAGGAGCGCGGCGGTGAATCCGAGCAGCTCGTCGCCTGGCCTGACCACTGCCTGTCCCACGTCGCAGGCCGACAGGACCACGTGTCCCGGCGCCCGGTGCAGGCTCTGCAGGTCGTGGGCCATGAGCGGGCCGTCGGCCAGGTCGAGGCGGGAGAAGAGCACGTTCTCGCGCTCGTGGTGCCCGTGCGCGGCGAAGTGGGCGAACGGCGCGCCGTCGAGCGCCGCGAGCGTGGCCGGCACGGTGGCCCGCTCGCCACTCAGCCGCAGGGCCTTCGGGTGCACGGCGCCGAGCCGTTCGACCTCCCGCTCGGCGTGCTCCAGGTCGGGCCCGGCGACCAGGACGGGAGGGCCGCCGTCGTACGGGTCGCCGGCGCGCCTGGCCGCCAGCCAGACCAGCGCGGACGGGGCCACCACCAGCGGCGTGCCGTTCAGACCGGGCAGCAGGCCCCAGGGCACGGCCGACAGGCCCATGGTCGGGACGAGCACGATCCCCCTGGCCCCGGAGAGCGCCTGCCGCAGGGGCGCCTCCAGCGCGCCGGCGATGACGCCGAGCTGCCGCCGGACGGACGCCTCGATGACCTCCTTCAGCGCGGACCGCAGAGCACGTCCCGCCTGGGCGTTGAGGTCTCCTGCCAGCCTTCTGGCGGCCTCCGCGACCGGTTCGTACGCGCTCAGCCGGTGCAGATGACACCGCCCGCGGGCGAGCACGAGCGCCAGCAGCGCGCCGTCCACGTTCAGCAGGCTCACCAGGGCCAGATCGTCCTCTGCCAGCGCCGACTCCACCTCGGGGGCCGGGGCGTGGGCCAGCCGCTCGCCGACGCCGGGCAGTTGCCATCCGCGCTCCCTGATCACCTGCTCCAGCTCCAGGCAGCGCCTGCGCAGCGCCGGGCGGCGGCGGCCGGCGGCCTCGTCGGCGTGCATCCGCTGGGCCAGTTGCCGCAGCTCGGCCAGCGCTTCGGCGGTCTGGGGGTCCTGCGGGGCGCGCGGCGGCCGGTAGCGGAACGCCTGCGCCCGGCACCGTTCCGACCACACGAACACCTGGCGGGGCGAGCCGCCGTCGAGGGCCGCCCTGAGGCCGTGGGCGGCCAGGTCCGCGCCGAGGGCGGCGACGCCGGTGAGCATGTCGAGGCTGCCCAGCCGGCCCCGGTGGGAGTCGATGAGCGCCAGCCCCGAGCGCACCTTGCGCAGCGCCTGCCCGCGCCGCCCCTGCGCTCCGGCCAGCTCGGCCTCCGCCAGGTGCCGCATGAGCCGCACGTCGAGCGGCCCGCCCCTGGCCCGTACGGCCGTACCGGCCAGGTCGAACGGCCCGCCCTTGGGCCCCGCCACGGGACCGGGCCCGCCGAGCGGCCCGCCCGCAGACCCCGCCACCTGGGCCCGGAGTGCGACCAGGCGGGCCATCTCCGCGTCGTCGCGCATGCCCAGCTCCGCGAAGCGCGCCGCGAGGTCGCCCGCGCGCCGGGCCACGGAGCCGGGGGCCTTGCCCAGCGCCGGCTCGGAGCCCAGCTCGGAGCCCAGCTCGGAGCCCAGTTCGGAGCGCAGCCGCATGAGCGCCGCGCGCAGCGCCCACGCCGTGCTCCCCCTGCGCCGGAAGTGCGTCTCCGCCTGCCTGGCCCGGTCGCGGGCCTCGTCGTGGCGGCCCGCGTCGAGCGCGCACTGGGCCCTGGCCAGCTCGGCCTCGGCGTAGTCCTGCATGAGGCGCTGCCTGCGGAACCCGTCGGCGGCCCGGTCGAGCGTGCGGCCCGCCTCGTCGGTCAGGCCCACGGCGAGCAGCGCCCGGGCCCGGTCGAGGGCCAGCACGGGCAGGAAGCCGGGGTTGAGGTCGCGGTAGAGCTCCTCCACCCGGGCGAAGACCCCCAGCGCGGCCGGTACGTCCCCGAGCAGCAGGTCGCAGTAGCCGTCGTTGTGCAGGGCCTTGGCGGCGATGACCGGGTGGCCGTGGGCGTGGGCGAGCTGGGCGCTCCTGCGGGCGTCGTCCCTGGCCTGACGGACGCTGCCGGTCATGAGGCGGATGACCGACCGGTTGAGCAGCACCCTGGCCAGCTCGACGGGGTCGCCGCCGACCAGCCTGGGGGCGGCGATGTCCAGCTCCCGCAGCGCTTCGGCGGTGGAGCCCATGCGCAGGTGCAGCAGGCCGCGCTGGGCGTGCACGATGGCCTCTTCCCCGGCGGGCGCGCGGCGCTGGGCCTCGTCGAGCAGCTCCATCCCGAGCCCGGTGCGGCCCTGCTCGGCCTCGGCGTGGGCGAGGCTGGTCAGCAGCCGCGCGAGCAGCCCGTCACGATTCTCATCGTGGGTGGCGGCGGTCCAGCCGAGCAGGCGCAGGCCCTGCCGCAGCCTGCGGGCGGCCAGCGCCGGGCGGCCGTCGTCGGTCGCCTCGACGCTGAGCCTGTGCAGGCGTTCCACCCGCTCGCGCAGCTCGGTCACCGGCTCGTGGTCACGCAATCGGACCTCGCGGGGGTCAGAGGATGAGTGAGGGAGTCACCGCCAGTATCGTCGCCCGCGCCGGATCATCAAGCCCCTGGCGCACCACGAGTTGCGACAATCCCCTCGGCACCACGTCCAGCACGAACCTGCCCTGGTCGTCCGCCCTCACGTGCTGAGCACCTCCCCCGGTGCGCAGCTCGACCAGATGCTCGCCGGGCGGGGCCAGCCAGCCGTCCACCCGTACGGCGTGATCGTCGCGCGCGCTCACGCTGATCATGATGGTGAGGATCTCGCTGTCGAACGTGATCGTGCGGCTGTCCTCGCCGCCGCGTACGCCCGACGGCAGCCCGGCCTCCTCGAACGGCCGCAGGACGGCGAAGTCCGCCGACTCCAGCGCCAGCGCGAAGCGCAGGCGTTCGACCAGGGTCGCCGGGACGGGATCGATCATGCGGTAGACGTCCGCGATCTCCTCGGCGAGCAACTGGTCCTCGGGGGTGAGGTGGGGAGGGCCGCTCCCCTCGGTGGTGTTCATCGGGGACTCCAATCGGGATCCTTCGCGAGCACCAGACGCAGCTTCGCGAAGCACCGGCCGCGCGTGGGCCCGATGCTGCCCAGCGGCATGTCCAGCGCGGCGGCCACCGCGTCGTAGTGCGGGCGCGGCACGAAGGCGATGATCCTGAGCAGCTCCGCGCACCTTTTCGGCAGGCTCTCGACCGCCTGCCAGAGCGCGCGCCGCCGCTCGTCGTTCACGAGCAGCTCGTCGGGGGTCAGCACGCCGTCGGGCAGGTCGTCGAACACGTCGTCGCCGGGCAGGTCGTCCTTGCGGGAGGCGGCGCTGACCCGCCACGCCTCGCGCCTGGCCGTGGTGACCAGCCATTCGATGAGCGCGCCCGGCGCGGCGATGGTGTCCAGGCGGCGCAGCAGGGTCAGCCAGGTCGTCTGGACGACGTCCTCGGCGGCCTGGCTGCTCAGGCCCTGGTTGCGCGCGGTGTGCCAGAGCACGGGCGTGAGCTCGGCGACGATGGCGTCCAGGGCCGCGCTGTCGCCCTGCCTGGCCGCCACCAGCAGCTCCCCGAGCCGGGCGCGGCGCTCGGCCCCGGCGGCGCGGGCGCGGGCCCTGTCGGCGGGGGCATGGCCTGTCACCGGGTCGCCGGCCATCAGATGCGCACGACTTCCGGCCGGGCCACCTTGTCCTCGATCATCCGGTCGATGACCGCCCTGGCCCGCTCGACGGGATCGACGCCGACCTGCCCGATGGTCCTGGTCAGCTCGGCCGCGATGACGCCCGCGACGATCGGGGCGGCGAACGAGGTGCCGCTCCAGCCGCAGAACGGCCCCATGGCGTCGCAGTCGAGCGAGGCCCGCTCCCCCGTGGCGAGCAGCGCGCTCTGGGCGCCGCTGAACTGGGGCGGGAAGGTGCTGACGACCATCGCGCCGGGGGCGCGCCAGCGTACGGCGGGATGCTCGTTGCTGAAGATGGCGATCGTGCCGTCGGGGTTCTTGGCGGCCACGCCGAGCATGGGCGCGACCGGCGGGCCCGGCACGGCCGTCTCGGAGAGGGCGGCGAGGTAGAAGGGCCGGCTCGTGGCGTAGTTCCCGGCCGCGTTGACCACGATGACGCCGCGCGCCCGGAGCTGGTTGACCTTGTCGAACAGCGCCTGCATCGCCGCGTCGCCGGTCTCGGCGAAGCCGCCGAAGGAGCAGCACAGCACGTCGATGTTTCGCCCGGCGTCCATCAGCGCGAGCATGCGGTCGAGCGCCGCGTGCACGGCCTCCTCCGGCACCACGCCGTCGCTGTGCATGACCTTGTACGCCAGGACGCGGGCGTCCGGCGCGATCTGGGCGATCAGGCCGGCCAGCATGAGGCCGTGGCCGGTGTGCGAGTTGAGCGTGCCGATCAGCGGGTTGGGCAGGTGGCCGAGGTCCTCGTAGCCGACGAGCCTGGCGATGTCGCGGCCCTCGTAGGCGGGATGGGTGTCCTCGATGAGCTGCTGGCCGTCCGGGTCGACGGTGAGGAACGCGTCGGGCTCGGTGACCGGCAGGAACCACGGGTGCGCGGCCACGCCGGTGTCGAGGGTGACCACGGTGATCCTGGGCCCGCCGAGCTCTTCGAGCGTGCGGCGGCGCGGCGGCCCGGCGACCACGGTCAGGGGGACGCGGCCGTATCCGGGGCGGGTGGCGGTGCCGGGCTCGTCGGTGACGGCGTGTCCGCTGGTGGCGGGCTCACCGCCGAGGCTGAGCGAGCCGATCCCGCTGGTGGCCGAGCCGACGAACAGGTGGTCGAGCGAGATCTGGGCGACGCCGTCCCTGATGGCCTGATCGGTGCCGGACTCCTCGGTGAGCCGCCTGCGCAGGGCGCGGAGCGCGGGCCAGGCGTCCGCCCGCACGTCCCGGCGTTCCGGGGCGATCTCCAGGACGGCGGGCATCCAGACGGTCTCGGCGCCGAGCTCCCGGTCGCGGGCGCGGTCGATGCTGGCCCGCGACAGCCTCAGGCCGACGTCGTACAGCGCCGCGTCGATCCAGTCGGTGGCCTCGCGGGCGCGCAGCACCTGGCCGGGGACCAGCAGCACGTCCGCGCGGTAGACGGTGGAGTCGGGACGGGTCTCGCCCGGGTCCAGGCCGACGGCCCACGGATCGAGGACCTTGGCGCCGTGCCGGTCGAGGATCTCGCGGGGAAGGGTGACGCCCTGCCAGGACGGCCCGAAGGGCTCACCTCCGCCGCGCCCGGTCGGCTCGGGGATGTAGTCGATCGTCAATTGCACCGCCTCCGTTCTTCCCTCTGTGGCGTACGAGAGCGGATCGGCGGCGGCGATACGCGGCGCCGGGTAACGGAAGCGTCACGATCCCGTCCGGCCAGGCCGGCGCACGGGGGCGCAGGCGGTCAGGCAGGCGCACGGGAGCCGGGCGGGCGCGGGCGGTCAGGCGGGTGCGGGGTCAGCGGCCGGCCAGGGGGTCGATGCCGCGCAGCATCATCCCCTGCCCGCGTGAGCCGTGCACGTCTTCGGCGGGCAGGTCCTCGGGGTCGCGGAACTGCACCAGCAGCGTCGTACGGGCCTCGTCGGACCGGTTCACTCCCGACCCGTGCACGGTCAGGTAGCTGAGGAACAGCACGTCACCCGCCCGCGCCTCGACCGGCACCGCCTCCTCCAGCGGCCACCTCGACGGCGGCAGGTGCCAGCCGCCCTCCTCGACGTGCGGCAGCGGGCCCCGCCGGTGGCTGCCCGGCACGACGCGTACGCAGCCCTTCTCCTCGGGCGCGTCGTCGAAGTGGAAGATGGCCGCGCCGACCGTGTGCCTGGTGTGCGGGAAGTGGGCGGCGTCCTGGTGCATCGGGAACGGCGAGCCCTTCTCCGCCGGCTTGACGAAGATCTTGGTGTGGTGGAGCTGGACGTTGCCCGAGCCCATCAGCTCCGCCGCCACGTCGGTGAAGCGCGGGTCGACGATGAGCCGGGCGAACGCGGCCGAGTAGAACTGGGCGTCGTGACAGTGGCGCAGCTCGGTGGCGCCGCCTCCGGCGATCCGCCGCGCGCTGCCCCAGGTGGGGTCGGAGGGGCGCAGCCGCGCCAGCAGCGCGTGGCACTCCTCGCGGTAGGCTCTCGCCTCGTCGGCGCTGATCAGGCTCTTGACCAGCGCGTAACCGTTGTCCCGGTAGAACCGTGCCGGGGAGATCTCGTTCATGCGGCCCTCCAGTTCCTTCATGGTCATGCCCGCTCCGGGCCGCCTGTCCACTTCGCACCGGTACGGTCGGGCGCCCGACGTCGGAAAGATGATTGACTGTGCTCCGTAAAACGTTTCATTGCGATCTTTGCGGAAGGTCACCCCCGTGGACTACGAACGCCAGCCGTACCGGAGATGCGGCCGCAGCGGACTGCTCCTCCCCGCGGTCTCGCTCGGCCTGTGGCACAACTTCGGCGAGGCCAAGCCGCTCGAAAGCCAGCGCGCGATCCTGCACAAGGCCCTCGATCTCGGCATCACCCACTTCGACATCGCCGACCGGTACGGCCCGCCGATCGGCGCCGCCGAGGCCGCGTTCGGGCGGATCTTCCCGCGGTCACTGCGCGACGAGGCCGTGGTGACCACCAAGGGCAGCAACCCCATGTGGGACGGCCCGTACGGCAAGGGCAACTCGCGCAAGCACCTGCTGGCCACCCTGGACCGCTCGCTGGCCCGGCTCGGCCTCGATTACGTGGACATCTTCTACCTGCACCGCGACGACGAGGACACCCCGCTGGAGGAGCAGGTCGCCACGCTCGACCACATGGTCCGCACCGGCCGCGTCCTCTACGTCGGCGTCTCCAACTTCTCCCCCGAGCGCACCGCCGAGGCCGCCCGCCTGCTGCGCGGGCTCGGCACGCCACTCCTGGTGCACCAGCCGTCGTACTCGCTGCTGAACCGGCGCATCGAGGAGTCGCTGCTGGGCGTGCTCGAACAGGAGGGCATGGGCTGCGTGGTGTACTCCCCGCTGGCCCAGGGCCTGCTGACCGACCGGTACCTGAACGGCATCCCGGCCGACTCGCGGGCGGCCGAGGGCCGCTTCCTGACGCCGGAGCGGGTGACGCCGCAGGTGCTGGCGTTCGTCCGGGCGCTGGCCGGGCTGGCGAGCGCGCGCGGGCAGACGGTGGCCCAGCTCGCGCTGGCGTGGGCGCTGCGCGACCCGCGGATCACCTCGGTGCTGGTGGGGGCCTCCAGCCCCGAGCAGCTTGAGGCGAACGTGGCCGCGGTGGACCGGCTCGACTTCACCGAGGACGAACTGGCCACCATCGAACGGGCCGCCAAGGAGTCGGGCGTCGAGTCCTGACCCGCCCTGGGTGACCAAAGTATCGGGGCGGTACATCGATCGATGTACCGCCCATTTCGCTCCTGGGGACGATCAGAACGGGCCCGCCCGCCAGCAGGCTTGAATGCGTGGACAGACGCATCGGCGCACTCGACGTGCTGCGCGGCGTGGCCATCATGGGCACGCTGGGCACCAACATCTGGATCTTCACCGACCCCGGCGGCCCCGGGGCCTTCCTGAGCCTCGGCGCGGACGCCGGTGGGGCGGAGACGTTCCTGCGATTCCTGTCCAACGGCAAGTTCCTCGGGCTGCTCACCCTGCTGTTCGGCGTCGGCCTCGAACTGCAGTACCGCAGCGCGGTGCGCAGGGGCCTGACCTGGCCGGGACGCTACCTCTGGCGGGCCGCGCTGCTGCTGGCCGAGGGGATCCTGCACTACGTGCTGATCTTCGAGTTCGACGTGCTCATGGGGTACGCGATCACCTCGATGATCGTGGCGTACCTGATCGGGCGGAGCGAACGCGTCGTCACGGCCTGGATGGTCGCGGCCGGGACGCTGCTCCTGGCCATGGTGGGCCTGCTCACCGCACTGCTCATGATCGTGCCGGCGGGCGGGGGCACGGCGGCGCCGCACCCGTCCGGCTGGCTGGAGCAGGTGGAGCTCCGCCTGCGCCACGCCGCGATCTTCCGCGCGGAGCTGCTCTTCATCGTGCCGCTCGGCATCGTGCTGTTCCTGCTCGGCGCGCGGCTGATGCGCGCCGGCGTCTTCGAGGAACGCGGCGCGCGCCTGCGCGGCCGGCTGATCGCCGCCGGGATCGGCGCCGGAGTGCCGCTGAACCTGCTCACCTCGTTCGCCGGGCCCGCCTGGTTCATGGTGGACCGCTACCTCGTGGCGCCGCTGGTCTCCCTGGGCCTGCTGGCGCTGATCACCTCGATCGTGCTGCGGGCGCGGAGCGCGCCCGGCGTCCTTCGCCGCGGCTTCGCCAACGTCGGCCGTACGGCGCTGTCATGCTACGTCTTCCAGAACCTGGCCGCCGGCGCGCTCTGCTACGGCTGGGGCCTCGGCCTCGCCACCCGCCTGGACGGGCTGCGGCCCTGGTGGGTGCCGGTCGCCTGGGCCGGGATCTGCCTGCTGTTCATGGCCCTGTCGTCACTGTGGCTGCGCCGCTTCGACCGCGGCCCGATCGAACTGGCCTGGCAGTGGGCCTACCAGGCGCCGTGGCGGCAGGCACCCGCCGAGGCGAGCCGATAGCCGGGCCGGTGCGGGTCCTGCCGTCAGGCAGGACCCGCACCGGAGTCGTCGCCCACCGGGGCCGGGCGGACAGGGTGCCCAAGATTGCGGACGTGGTCCTTCCCGCGGCTCGCCGACGCGCGGGGGCGTGCGTGACAGTCGTGTGCATGACCGACACAACGCCCTCAGCCGAGCCCACCCCCGCAGGCGCGGAGCGACCGCTGCCGATCCGGGTGCTGCTGGGCGTCGCCCACCGCTGGCCCACCTGGCTGGGGCTGGCGGTCATGGCGCAGAACGCCTTCGGCATGGACGACGGCCGCCCCCAGGCGCTCATCGTGTTCCTGGCCGCGCTGATCTACCTGGGCACCGCGCTGGTCGGCCGGCCGGCCGTGGTCTGGCCGCTGTTCATCGCGTCCGTGGTGGGGGTGGGGGTGGCACGGGTGCTCGACGCGGACCCATGGCCTGCGCTGGTGGGCGGGGCGGTGTGCGTGACCGTGCTGGCCCTGGTGGCCGGCGTGGCGCGGCGGGCGCCGTTGACCGCGCTGCAACTGCCCTTCCTGCTGGTCTTCGGCGGCGCCGCGGTCGCCGCGCTCTCCCTGTCGCCGGCCATAGGCAGTTACCTCGTCGCCGCCGCCCTCATCGGCCACGCCGTGCAGGACGTCATCGTCTGGCGGGCGAACCAGGTGGTGACGCGGTCACTGGCCGAGTTCTGCGCCGTGCTCGACCTCACGCTCGGGGTGGCGATCCTCCTGCTGGTCTGACCGGCCCTTCCGCCCGATTCTTGCCCGGAGGTTGACGACCTGTCCGGCAGCGCTTACCGTTCCGGCAGCCGGTGAAATTATCGACACACGCCCGAAACTTTCGGGCGTGTGTCGGGCTCCTCTGGCACCCCCGGCTCCGGCATCGGAGGTAACACGGTGAAGCTCCTGATCATCGCTTTAGCGCTCGTCCTCGCCACCCCGGCCCTGCCCGCGTCCGCCCATCCGCGCCCACCGCGCGACCTGCGGCAGCTCGCGCAGCAGACCGGCGTCAAGATCGGCTCCGCGGTCGACATCGCCGCCCTGCGCGCGGAGTCCGACTACCGCAGGGTGCTCAACCGCGAGTTCAGCCACGTCACCGCGGAGAACGCGATGAAGTGGGAGTCCGTCGAGCCGGAGCGCGGGGTCTTCACCTGGGCCGACGCCGACGCGCTGGTCGAGAACGCGCGCCGCAACCACCAGCAGGTACGCGGCCACACCCTCGTCTGGCACAACCAGTTGCCCGCCTGGCTGACCAACGGCGTGGCCGACGGCTCGATCGACGCCACCGAGCTCAGGAAGATCCTGCGCGACCACATCACCACCCAGGTCCGCCGCTACAAGGGCAAGATCAGGGCCTGGGACGTGGTCAACGAGGTCGTCGAGGACGACGGCACGATGCGGCAGACCCTCTGGCTGACCCACCTCGGCCCCGGCTACATCGCCGACGCCTTCCGCTGGGCGCACCAGGCCGACCCGCACGCCAAGCTCTACATCAACGACTACAACCTGGAGTGGAACGCCCCCAAGATCGAGACCACCTTCGCCCTGGTCAAGGACCTGCGGGCGCAGGGGGTGCCGATCCACGGGGCCGGCTTCCAGGGCCACCTGGGCATCCAGTACGACTACCCGGGCGACTGGGCGAACGTGATGCGCCGCTTCGCCGGCCTGGGCCTCGAAATCGCGGTCACCGAGCTGGACGTGCGCATGGTGCTGCCCGTGACGCCGGAGAAACTGACGACCCAGGCCACGTACTACAGCCGGGCGCTCTCCGACTGCCTCAGCGTCCGCGCGTGCCGCGAGCTGACCGTGTGGGGCTACACCGACCGGCACTCGTGGGTGCCCGGCTGGTTCGACGGTGAGGGCTCGGCCTGCCTGCTCGACGAGAACCTCGCGCCCAAGCCGGCCTACCAGGCGCTGCTGACGGTGAAGCGCCCCCGCTGACGCCACCGGTCCCGGCCCAGGTCCGCGCCGGTGGTTCGGCGCGGACCTGGGCGGCTGTCTCGTCAGGACGGGTCCAGGCGCTGGAGCAGGCCGTACACGAAACGGGCGCGGTACGTGCGGCCGCCGTGGGGGAAGTCGACCGTCCAGTGCTGCGGGGCGGGGCCCTCGATCTGGACGGCGCCGGGGAAGCTCGCGCCGAGGTCGGCCACGACGCACGTCCACGGCGCCAGGTCCGCGAACGCCACCTCCGCCGGGCCCTCGGGCCGGACGAACCACTGGTTCCACACCTCGCCGCCGGGGCCTACCAGGGCCTCGAACGCCAGGCCCGGCCAGCTCGGCAGCGGCCAGCGCAGCACGTCGCAGGTCAGGCCGCCCGCGGGCCTGCTGCCCCGGTACGGCGGCGCTCCCAGCGCCATCCGCAGCGCCGCGGCCCCCTTGGGCGCCCTCGGGGCGTGGGCCAGCCGCGTCCAGTGGGCGTGGGCCTCGCGGAGCTCGGCGCGGGAGGCGCCCATGTCGTGCAGCGCCTCCTCAACCTTGCCGGCGTTGAGGTCTTTCATGCGGTGCATCAGCGCCAGCTCGAACTCGCGCACCCGGAAAGCCACGGGATACAGCTTGCCAGCACCTCGGGGTCACGGCGCCCGTCAACGGCCGGAGGTCTTCACCACACCTCGCGGCCGGCGACCGCCGAATCGTTGGAGTCGCCGGCGGCGATCACGTCGGCCAGGGTGATCTCGCTGAGCAGCGCGTTCTCGTGGCTGCGCAGCCGGTCCCAGATCTCGGCCAGGGGCGCGGCGGCCGGGGAGAAGGGCCGGGCGGGCGGTTCGGCGCCCTCGGTGACGCGGATGACGTCGGCGAGCGCGATATGCCCGGCCGGGCGGGCCAGCCAGTAGCCCCCGTCGGGGCCCCGCTGGCTGCGGATCAGGCCCGCCCGGCGCAGTTGGAGCAGGATGTTGTCGCAGAAGCGGCGCGGGATCTCCTGCGTGACGGCGATCCGCTCGGCGTGCACCGGGCGGTCGGCCACGGCCAGGGCGAGCATGGCGCTGAGGGCGTACTGGGTACGAGCGGAGATTCTCATGGGCGGCGGGCTTCAGGCGGAGGCCGTCTCCTCCTCTGAGCCGCGGGGGCGCAACTCGCTCTCCACCGCCTCGACCGACTCGTTGGCCTTGTCACGGCGGTACTCGCGTACCGAGTAGGCGATGGCCGCCGCCCAGATGACGGCGATGACGATGTACGCCACGGTCTGGACGCCGGTGGAGGCGTCGATCCAGTCGCTGCGCAGCAGCGTGCGCACGTTCGTCAAGACGATGACGCCACCGACGGCCGAGCCGAGGATGCGCGGCGGGATGTGCCGGACCAGCCAGGCGGCGATCGGCGCGGCGATGACGCCGCCGAGCAGCAGCACGGCGACCCAGGAGAAGTTGATGTTCTCCGAGCCGATGCCGACGAAGAAGCCGACGCTGGCCGCGATGGCGACGAGGAACTCGCTGGCGTCGATCGAGCCGATCACCTTGCGCGGCGCCATGCGCCCGCTGGCCAGGATCGCCGGGGTGCCGACGGGGCCCCAGCCACCGCCGCCGGTGGCGTCCACGAAGCCGGCCACCAGGCCGAGCGGCGCGAGGAAGCGCCGGCGCAGCGGCTTGCCCAGGTTGCCGCGCGGCAGGCCGAAGGCGGTGAAGCGGATGAGGATGTAGACGCCCAGGGCGAGCAGGATGATCGACATGACCGGGGCGGCGACCTCGGTCGACAGGCTCGACAGGAACGTCGCGCCGGCGAACGCGCCCACGGCTCCCGGGATGCCGATCTTGGCGACGACCTTCCAGTCCACGTTGCCGAAGCGCCAGTGGGAGATGCCGGAAGCGAGCGTGGTGCCGATTTCGGCGAGGTGGACGGTGGCGGATGCCGCCGCCGCGTTGGTGCCGATGGCCAGCAGCAGCGTGGTCGAGGTGACGCCGTAGGCCATGCCCAGGCTGCCGTCGACCAGCTGAGCCGCGAGACCGACCAGCCCGAGCAGGATGAGTGCCCGCACGATCTCCCCTTTCCTACCATTCCTACTATACAAGTAGGAATAATACTTTAAGACGGGGGGCGTCCTGTCAACCCCTGGCCGGGGAACAACTGAGCGTCGGCGGCCTGAACGACGACGGCCGCCCCACCCCTCGAACGGGGCGAAGCGGCCGCAGCGGCTCGTCTGGAGCGGTTCTGGTAGGGGATCGGGCGGGATCAGCTGGGGATCAGGGCCTTGACGGTGAGCTCCTCCGGGCCGGCCGGGCCGTCGAGACGGATCGACAGCTCCCACACGCCGCTCATCGCGAACAACTCCCCCTCGGCCACGAAACGGCCGGGCTCCCGCTCGCGTGCGGCGACCTCGGGCGTCGAGTGCCCCATGTCGGCCATCACCGCCGACAGCGTCACGGTGCCGGCGTCGCCCGAGGTCACCTCGACCTCGGCGGCGACCCGCCCGGGCGCCGGATTCTCGATCAGTACGGTGACGGCGTAGCGCGTGCCCGTGGTCGTCAGGCGCAGCGGCTCGGCCGCCATGCTCCTGCCCACGACGAACAGCGTCACGGCGACGACCACGAGCGCCAGGGCCGCGAGGGGCCACTTCCGGCTCATCGCGTGGCCTCCGACGCCGTCACGTCCACGGCGAAGGGCACGGTGACGACGCCCTCACCGGTGGCGTACTGGGCCCAGGCCAGATAGCGGCCCGCCTGCGGGAAGCTGAAGGTGAACCGCAGCCGGGAGCCCGGGGTGCCCATCTCGTGGACGTGGCCGAAGAAGGTGCCGTCCTGGCTGCGGACGAGCAGGTGACCGGCCATCCCGAGCCAGGGACGCACCCCCGCGGGCGCGTCCAGCTCGATCG
Source organism: Nonomuraea maheshkhaliensis (assembly GCF_039529435.1). Lineage (NCBI taxonomy): Bacteria > Bacillati > Actinomycetota > Actinomycetes > Streptosporangiales > Streptosporangiaceae > Nonomuraea > Nonomuraea maheshkhaliensis. Next base: position 62,463 of record NZ_BAAAMU010000044.1, on the reverse strand, counting down.
TCGCCGGACGCCCCGCCACAGGAACGTCAGGCCGCAACCGCGGCACGGCACTCACGCCACCGGCGCCGGTCTCAGTCGGGTCCGTGGCGGCCGGGTCCGTGGCTGAACGGTCCGACGACGGTGGGTCCGACGGTGGGTCCGACGGTGGGGCCTCGCCGCCTATCGTGACGGTCGCGGTGGCGAGCTGGCCGCCTGAGCTCTCCCGTTCCAGCTCGGTATGGGTCAGGTAGCGGCCGGGGCGGTCGGCGCGCAGCCTGACCTCCAGCCGGCCCGGCGCCGTGCGCAGGGGGTGCAGGTGGCGGAAGTAGCGGCCGTCCTCGCTGGTCACGACCACGTGCGCGAGGGCCTCGTGGTGCACGGCGAGATCATCCACGGGACGGCCGGTGGAGCCGTCCACGAGGTCGATCCGGAGCGTGAACTCCTCCCCCACCGCCGGCCGAGCCGGCACCGTCGCCACCCGCGCCTGCACGTACGGCCGCCCGCCCGTCATCACCCCCGCGCCCGACCCCGCCTCGTACCCCGCCTCCGACGACGCCTCGGGCGCGGCACCGTCGGGGACGGGCGGCGGCATCCAGGGCTCGAACACGATGACCATGACGGCGACCGTCACCCCGGCCGCCGCCCCCGCCGCCAGCGGCATCGCCGTGCCCCGCCGGGCGAGCGCCCCGGTGAGCAGGCCGCCCACCAGCAGCATCGCGGCCACGAACAGGCCGCCGTAGATCAGGAAGTCGCCCGCGGAACCGCGGTCGACCAACACCCGGAACGGGATCACGGCGACCTCGTTCCCCGCGCTCAGTTTCAGCTCGTGCAGCCCGGTCCGGTCCACCCGGAGCTCCGCGTACTGCGGATCCCGCGCCGCCGCCCGCGCCGTGCCGGTCGCGGTCCGCCCGTCCTCGACCGAGCGCACCTCCAGGCCGACCGGCAGCGCCGCGACCGGCTGGTACGCGATCACCCCGATCCGCAGCGGCCCCGGCACGCGAGGCGTCCCCTTGATCACCACCGTGACCTCGGCGCCGGCGATCGTCTGGGCGATCCGCAGATCCGCCCCCACCGTGACGTTGTGCGCCGCGGCGGGGGCGGCGGTGCCCACGACCAGCACGGCGACGAGACACAGCACCTGGACCGCCGCCGCTCGGAGCCGTCGGATCATGCCCGCTCGGTGTCGGGGAGCGCGTTGGGCAGGAACAGGGCCCCGAACGCCAGGCCGATCAGCCCGGCCACGACCGGCGCGCCCGTCCACAGCTCCGGGACGGCGGGCAGGCCGCCGCCCGCCACCGAGGCGACCGCGAAGTAGAGCGACCAGGTGGCGAACGGCGACAGCCCGGCGAAGGCCCAGAAGGCGCCCCGGCGCGCGGCCGACGGGCGCAGCCGGAGGATCAGCAGGTCGCTGACCAGCCCGCCGGCCACGAACGCCAGCAGGATCGGCAGGTTCCTGAACTCCGTCTGCGCGCCGGGCATGAGGACGCTCAGCGCGTACAGGACGGTCACCGCGCCGAACGGGAGCCGCCAGCGGCGGACGAGGAAGAGCACGGGGGTGAGCGTGACGACGTTGGTGATGACCAGCGCGGACGCCAGCCGGGCGGCGCCCTGGTTGTCGGTGGCGGAGAAGTTCTCGACGATGCGCTGCGGCCCGTACTGCATGGCGTCGCCGTACGAGAGGAAGAGCCACACCAGCGCCGTGGCGAAGCCGAGCCCGATCAGCGCGGGGAGCAGGCGTCCGAGCGACGGCCTGTCTCCCACGTCGGGGGCGTTCCAGGTGGAGCGGAGCGGGGTCGTGATGATGATGAGCATCGTCACGATAAGGCCGAGATGCGATGGGCTGAAAAGAATGTCCAGATTCGTCTCGATGCCGAGGATCGTGTGCCACATCATGTCCACGAATCCGAAGGCGGCGAACGCGGGAATCGCCACCAGCCCGGCCAGATATCCGTTGGGCACGGCCGCCGGCCCCTGCCGCCCGGCGCGCACCCCGCGCCACACCTGCCAGCAGATCCAGCCCGAGACCACGGCGAACCCCGAGTAGAACACCGCGTGCCACGGCGTGAAGAACGTCTCCAGCTCGGTGAGGTTGGTGTGCGCCCACGCGTCGATCATCAACCCGACACCGAACCAGATGCCCAGCAGCGCCGTCACGAGGTCCGTCCGGGGAGAGACCCAGCCGCGCGGCTCACCTGAATCCGCGAGTAAACGCCGCACACCGGTATTGGTCAACGCCACGTGATGTCCCCTTTCGGCGGTCCGATTTTCCGACGCCTCGAATCTAGCGCGGCGCACCAAAATACGCGTAAGTAGAATTACAGTACAATTTCACGCTACGTACCTGCACGAACACGATTCAGCGGCTTTCTGGTTAAAGGGGGATTTCTGGCGTCCGGAATACACAGGAAACCTGGAACTATCCCGCTTGAGAACAGCAGGCGTCCTGCGCGATGCTGGTGTGTCAACAGCGCGTGAAGTCCGTACCGGGGGTGGGATGAGGTCGTCTCTGCGGGTCCTGCGCTGGCTGCCGTTCATCGTCATGCTGGGCGTCACCCTGGTCGATCTGCTGGCCGGCCAGAACCTCGTCTTCCTGCCGCTGCTCACGCTGGGCCCGGCCTTCGCGTCGGTGTCGGGCGGCGTACGACGTACGGCCGCCGTCGGAGCGGTGGCACTGGCCATCTGCGTGCCCATGGCGATCTACAACGACCTGCTGTTCACCTGGGCCAACAACCTCACCGTCATCTCCATCGCCGGGGTGACGGCGGCGAGCATGCTGGCCAGCCGGCTGCGCCTGCAGCGCGAGCGCGAGCTGGCGAGCGTGCGGCAGGTCGCCGAGGCCGCCCAGCGCGTGCTGCTGCGGCCGGTGCCGCGGCGGGCGGGCGACGTGCGGGTGGCGCTGTCCTACACCTCCGCGGCGGCCGAGGCGCGGATCGGCGGCGACCTGTACGAGGTCGTCACCACCCCGCAGGGCGTCCGGCTGCTGATCGGCGACGTGCAGGGCAAGGGGCTGGCGGCGGTCGAGACGGCGGCATGGGTGCTCGGCGCCTTCCGCGAGGCCGCCTACGACGAGGCCGACCTGGGCGACATCGGCGACCGCCTGGAGGCCAGCCTGGCCAGGCACTTAGGCGGCGAGCAGTTCGTCACCGCGATCATCGCGGAGATCCACGAGAAGGAGATGTCGCTGGTCAACTTCGGCCACCCGGCGCCGCTGCTGATCCTGAGCGACGGCGAGCTGCACGCCCCCGAGCCGGACGAGCAGGGGCTGCCCCTCGGGCTGGGCGTGTTCGAGACCTCGGCGCCGAAACCGCAGCGGATCCCGTTCGGCTCCGGCGACCGCGTCCTGTTCTTCACCGACGGGGTGATCGAGGCCAGAAACGCGGCCGGCGAGTTCTACCCGCTGACGAAGCGGGCGTGGCTGCTGCGCCGCGACGACCCGCAGGAGGCACTCGACTCGCTGCGGACGGACCTGGTGCAGCACACGGGCGGCCCGCTGCACGACGATGCCGCCATGCTCCTGCTCCACCGCCCGTAACGACTGGTCCCGCCCGTGACGACCGGGTCAGGCGATGCCGGGCACCAGCGGCACCGTGGTCGACTCCCGCACCACCAGATGGCACGGGCGGGCGTGCCGCCCCGGCGACGGCGAGCCGTTGATGGCGGCCAGCAGCATCTCCGCCGCCGTCCTGCCCAGCCCTTCCAGGTTCATGTCCACGCTGGTCAGCGGCGGCTGGCTGCCCTCCACCATCACGCCCCAGTTGTCGAACCCGACCAGCGCCACGTCCTCGGGCACCCGCCGCCCCACCGAGCGCAGGGCGTCGGCCACGCCGCGGGCGATCTGGTCGCTGCCGCAGAAGACGGCGTCGAACTCCGTCCCGCCGGCCAGCAGCATCCCGATCGCCTGCCGCCCCCACACCTCGCTCCACGCCCCGAACAGGGTCGGCCCTGCGGGTGCGAGCCCCGACTCCGCCAGCCGCTCGGCCGCGGCGCCGGCCCTGACCCGGGCGGAGTGATGGTGTTCTGGACCGGTGATCTGCGCGACGCGGGTGCGGCCGATGGCCAGCAGGTGCTCGACCGCCTTGCGCGCCCCGCCCGCCTCGTCCGGCACCACGGAGCAGTCGTCGGGGTCGGTCGAGCCGATGTAGGCGTACACGACGGGGACGGGCAGGGCCGGGGAGATCGGCGCGCGCGCCTCGGTGCGGCGGCCGGTGACGATGATGCCGTCGACGCGGCGGCCGATCAGGGTCTTGACGTGGTACTGCTCCCTGATCGGGTCGTCGCGCCCGTCGCACAGGAACACCGACATCTGCCCCGCCCCCAGCGCGTCCTCCGCGCCCATGAGGACGGGGATGCTGAACCGGCCGATCGTGTCCGTGGTGATCATGCCCACGGTGTACGTCCGGCCCGAGTGCAGGCTGCGCGCCCCCGCGTTCACCTCGAAGTTGAGCTGCCTGGCCGCCTCCCTGACCCGCGCCCTGGTCTCCTCCCGCAGCGATCCGCGCCCGTTGAGGGCCTTGGAGGCCGTGCCCACCGACACCCCGGCCAGCGCCGCGACGTCGGTGATCGTGACGTGCCGCTCCATTTTCCTCATTTTTCTCCGCTTTCCCCATCCCTCGCCACCCCCACTTTATCCTCCGTTGACGTTCACTCCACGGCGGCACCGGCTGGAGGCAAACGCTTTCCCCAGCTTTCCGCACCAGCGCGGGATCGCCTGAGTGCGTTCGGGCAGAAAGGAAGGCTCCGGCCGGACGCGTGGCGCGTCCGGCCGGAGCCGGGGTCGGTCGGGAGGCTGGGGCGGGCAGGAGGGGGAACCCGCCCCAGCTCGTCAGGTGGCGTTCGCCCGCAGCGCGGGCGGCACGATCTGCTCGTACGACGGCAGGTGCTTGACCAGCCCGGTCGTCCGGTGGAAGGCGATGGCGGCGTCGAAGGATGACCGGGGGAAGCCGATGCTCTCGGGGATCTCGCTCCGCATGAGCGCGGGCAGCTCGGTCAGCGCCTTCGGGTCGATGCCCTTGAGATAGACGCCCAGCAGCCGGATGATCTCGGCGGTGTCGGCCTGGTGGATGAAGCGCTGGGCGCGGCCGAGCGCGTTCTGGAAGGCGGCGACCTCCTTGGGCTTCTTGTCGATGATCCGCTGCGTGGTGAACACGACGCCGTGCGAGGTCCGTTCCAGCCCCGGCACGTCGCCGGCGGCGGGCGAGATGAAGCGCACGCCGATCCCGGCCGCCGTGGCCTGCTGGGCGATCGGCTGGAAGAAGGCGAGCGCGTCGACCCGTCCCGCCTTGAGCGCGCCCAGGGCGGCCGCGGCGGTGCTGCCGAGGTTGACCAGTTCGCTGTCCGTGGCGGAGTTCATCCCGGTCTTGGCGAACAGGTACGTCACCAGCGCCTCGGTCCCGCTGCCCGGCCCGGTGATGCCGATCTTCTTGCCGCGCAGGGCGCGGATGCGCTGGTCGAGCGGATCGGACGGGGTCGCGCCGGCGAAGGAGGTGCCGACCACGACGTCCACGTAGTAGCGATCGACCAGGTTGGCCACCAGCCTGCCCTTGTCGTCGATCCTGGCCAGGTTGAGCGCGTCGGTCATCACTCCGGCGCCCAGGTCGATGCTGCCCGACTTGAGAGCCGCGGCGACCTTGGCCCCGGTGCCGAGCCTGGGCCGCTCGCCGAGCTTGACGCCCTCCTCGGCGAAGTAGCCCTTCTGCTCGGCCACGAACAGCGGGAAGAACGCGAGCGAGTTGCTGATCTGGCCGACGTTCAGGACGCCGGGCGGCGTGGTCGAGCTGCGCTGGGCACAGCCGGTCACGGCCAGCAGGAGCGTGGTGAGGATCAGCACGCTCAGGGCGGCCGGCCGGGGGCGGGTCCTGAGGATCGGCACGCGCGGGGCGGCCGTGCGGGAGCGGGGTGCCCTGGCGCGGGTCACCGCTCCTCTCCCAGCGGCTTCCACCGGCTGGCGCGGCGGTCGAGCATCCCGACGAGCAGGTTCAGCAGCGCCGCGATCACGCTCAGCACGACGAGGGTGGCGAACACGCCGGCGGTGTCGAACTGCGCGGCGGCGTCGTTGATCAGGTAGCCGAGGCCCCGGTTGGAGGCCACCAGCTCGCCGATCACGGCGCCGATGAGCGCGTACGGGATGGCCACCTTGAGCCCGGTGAGCAGGCCGGTCATGGACGAGGGGACGACGACCTTGACCAAGATGTCGCGCCGTCCGCCGCCCATCAGGCGTACGGCGTCGATCAGGCCGCGGTCCACCTCGCGCACGCCCGCGGCGGTGTTGAGGAAGACGAGGAAGAACACGGTCGCGGCGGCCAGCAGCACCTTCATGCTCATGCCGATGCCGAACCAGACGATGAACAGCGGCGCCAGGGCGACCTTCGGGATGGCGTACAGGGCCATGATGAACGGGTCGAGCACCTGGTAGAGGGCCCGCGCCGAGGCCAGGGCGAAGCCGGTCAGCGCGCCGGCCGCGGCGCCGAGCAGGAAGCCGTAGACCACCTCCTGGACGGTGATCCAGGTGTTGGACCACAGCGTGCCGTCCTGGTGCCACTGGACCAGGCGGGTCCAGATGTCGCTGGGCCGGCTGGTGAAGGTGATGTCGAACCAGCGTTCGGCGGTCAGCTCCCACACGACCAGCAGCGCCACCACCAGCAGCGCTCTCAGGGACCACACCGTGGCGGTGCCGCCGTGCCGGGTCCACCAGCTCCTGTCGAGCCGCACGGTCTGGATCGCGGTCATCGGGCTCCCTCCCGCAGCGCGGCGGTGAGCTCCCGGTGCAGGGCGACGAACTCGGGGTCGATCCTGAGCTCGTCGGCGTCCCTGGGCCGGGGCAGGTCAATGGGCCGGTCGAGCACGATGCGGCCGACCGGGCCGAGCACCACGACCCGGTCGCCGAGCAGCAGGGCCTCTTCGATGTCGTGGGTCACGAACGCCACCGTCTGGCCGCCGTCCGCCCACAGGCGCAGCAGCTCGGCCTGCAGCTCGCCGCGGAGCTGGGCGTCGAGGGCGCCGAACGGCTCGTCCATGAGCAGCGTCTCCGGATCGCCCGCCAGCATCCTGGCCAGGCTGACCCGGCGGCGCATCCCGCCGGACAGCTCGCGCGGGTAGTGCCGCTCGAAGCCTTCGAGGCCGACCTTCCCGATCAGCTCGGCCGCGCGTTCCCTGCGTCTCTGCGCGGGCACGCCGCCGATCTCCAGGGGCAGCTCGACGTTCCTGTGCACGCTGCGCCACGGCATGAGCGTGTCGGACTGGGTCAGGTAGCCCACCTCCGTACGCGGGCCCGCGACCGGCCGGCCGCGGTAGGAGACCGTGCCCGAGGTCGGCGTGGCGAGGCCGGCGAGCAGGTTGAGCATGGTGGACTTGCCGCAGCCGCTGCGGCCGAGCACGGTGACGAAGCTGCCCTGGGCGATCGTGAGGTCGAAGTCGCGCAGTGCCACGACGCCTACGGCGTCCTTGACGAACTGCTTGCCGAGCCCGCTCACCTCGATCACGGTGTCGCTGATCACGGTGTCGCTCATCGGGGGCCCGCCAGCCGGCGGGAGTTGTCCACGGCCATGATGCGTACGTCCTTGTCGGTGAAGCCCTCGGCGAGCAGCCGGTCGGCCAGCAGGGCCAGGCCGTCCTCCACGGGCGGGTTGAAGGGCTGGCCGAGGTCGCTGGAGAGCACGGAGTGCTCGGGGCCCACGGCGTCGATGTGCTCGAACCAGGTCTGCCAGGAGACCTTGCCGGAGTGCGGGGTGGTGAAGCAGCGTTCGAGCAGGGCGCCCTTGGCGGCCAGGGCGCGCTGGCGGTCGATCGCGATCCGCTGCGAGGTGAACTCGGGATGGGTGACCACGATGCGGCGTACGCCCTCCGCGACGGCGGCGCCGACCACCGCGTCGATCTCGTCGGCGCTGAGGTGCCCGGTGGCCAGGGTCAGGTCGTGCTGGGCGATCAGCCGCAGCACCTGCCTGGTCCGAGCCGGCACCGTGCCGTCCGGCCCCGCCACGTCCACGGGATCGGCCGCCATCCCTGCCTCGCGCAGGTCGTTCTGGAGCCTGGCCCACATGGGCGGTGTGGCGCCCTCGGGGTCGCTCGCGGTGCAGGCCCGCTGGTTGGCGCTGTCCACGGTGGGCAGCCAGACGAACCGGGCGCCGCCGCGTGCGGCGATCTCGACGGCGATCGGGTTCATGCCGCCCACGGAGGCGTTCAGCGTGATCGCCCCGACGGCGTCCACGCCGGGCACCGCGGCCCGCACGACCTCGGCGCGTTCGGCGGTGGGCACGTAATGAGACTTGAGCACGAAGCCGGCGAGCCCGACCTCGGCGAAGCGCGCCGCGAGCGTCAGGTCGTCGATCCGCCTGCGCATCACATCCGGTGCCACGTGGACGTGGACGTCATAGGCGTCCGCGACGAGGTCACGCGCTCGCGCGGAGGGCTGGGGGTGATCCGGCATGCATGTCTCCCACGATCCGTTTGCTGAAACAGATTGTTAACAATATGGGCGACAACCGTCAAGGGCGATCAGTCCCGAGAATCCCTCAAGGCCGCGATCACGCTGCGCAGATGACGGCGGGCCGCCTGTTCGGCCGCGCCGGGGTCCCCCGCGCAGATGGCGTCGATGATGGCCAGGTGCTCGCCCAGCGACCTGGCCGGGCGGCCGCGCTGTATGGACAGCCGGAACTGGTGCCGGACGACCTGGCCGCGCAGCCGTTCCAGCACCCGTCCCGCGATGGACTGGCCGCTCAGCTCGCGGACGCGGCGGTGCAGGAGCTGGTTCAGCTCCGAATAACCGAGGACGTCGCCCGACCGCACCGCCTCGGACATGAGCGCGCCGATCTCGCGCAGCTCCGCGACCTCGCCCGGGGTGACCCGGCCGGCCGCCTTGGCCGCGCACAGGCCCTCGACCACCATGCGCACCTCGGTGATCTCGATCGCCTCCTCCAGCGAGACCGCCCGCACCCGCGCGCCGCGGTTCTGCACCCGCTCGACCAGGCCCTCGTTGGCCAGTTGCAGGAGCGCCGAGCGCACGGAGCTCCTGCTCGCGGAGAAGCGCTCGGACAGGTCGGCTTCCACGAGCCGCTGGTCAGGCACGAAATCGCCCCGCATGATCCCTTCACGGATCGCGCCGAGGACCGTTCCCGCGTCTGTGGACACGTTCCCTCACTCAGATTGTCAACAATCATGTGAGAGATATCGTAATCACTCAGCTCGGCGGCGGCAGATCATCAGCTCCGTCGTGGGGCTCTCACGGACGACGCGGACGAGCCGCCGCTCCACCGGCGACAGCAGCGCCCCGGCCACCCGGCCGGTGGCCTCGGTGAGCGTGACGCCGCGCAGGAAGCCGCCCCACAGCTTGCGCCACACCGGGTTGGCGTCGACCTGGGCGTTCATCAGCACGAGCATGGGCGCGCGCCGGACGACGTCGAAGCCGGCCTCGCCGAGCGCCGTGGTGATCCACGGCAGCGTGTGGTTGACCTGGTGGTCGCCGCGCTGCTCGGGCCGGTGCAGGAAGTTCTCCGACAGGACGAGGACGCCGCCCGGCTTCGTCGCCCGCCCGAGCGTGCGCAGGGCCGAGCGGTAACGTTCGTCGTCGGTGATGTGGAACAGCATGTCCATGGCCGAGACCGCGTCGAACGAGGCCGGCTCGATCAGCTCGCCCGGATCGGCGAGGTCGAGCTGGAGGATCTCGGAATCGGGGAAGCGGGCGATCAGGCGCTCGACCGCGGCCTTGGTGAGGTCGGCTCCAGTGATCGACCGGGCGCCGAGCGCCCGCCACTGGCGCAGGTAGAAGCCGGTGCCCGAGCCGACGTCGAGGACCTTCGCCGAGGCCAGGCCGAGCCCGAGCCGGCCCACCTCACGCCGGAAGACCTCTCCTCGAATCAGATACATGTACGAGTTGAACGCCCGGCCGAGCTGCTTGTAGCCGACTCCGCTCTCGGTCCAGTCGGCCTCCAGGCGGCGCTCCCAGAAGTCCTTCAGTTCGGTGTGCCTCATCAAGCAGCGCTCCCCACTGAGCCGTTCCGAATGGCAAAGCCTTTCGGCAGTAAGCCCGGCTGTCAACACGCTCTACGTGGACGAAAATCAATGTTGACAGTTCCAAGTATGACGGGAAGGGTTTCCAGGCCGCGCAGGATCATCATCGCGCTCTGCGAGCGCCACTGGAGCCGTTCAGGAGGGCAGGCGAGCCGGATCCCGGGAAAGCGGCCGAGCAGCGAGGTGAACGCGATCGTGCCCTCCAGCCTGGCCAGCGGCGCGCCGAGGCAGAAGTGCGGGCCGTGGCCGAAGGCGAGGTGCTGGTTGTCCGGCCTGGCCAGGTCGAGCTCATCGGGCCGGTCGAACCGGGCGGGGTCACGGTCGGCGCAGTTGAGGGCGACCACGACCAGGCTGCCCGAGGGGACGGTGACGCCGTCCACGTCGACGTCCTCGACGGCGGTGCGCAACGTGGCCCGCTCGACCGGCCCGTCGTAGCGCAGCAGCTCCTCCACCGCCGCCGGCACCAGCCCGGGATCGGCGACCAGGGCGCCGAGCACGTCCGGGGCGCGCAGCAGGGCCAGGGTGCCGTTGCCGATGAGGTTGACCGTGGTCTCGTGTCCGGCGACCAGCAGCAGCATGAGCTCGCCGAGCAGTTCGGTCTCGTCCAGCTCGCCGTGCCGGTCGGCGGCCACGATCAGGGCGCTGATCAGGTCGGGCTGCGCCTCGCTCGCGAGCTCCCTGTCCATCCGCTCCCTGCGCTCGGCGACCAGGCCGGACAGGTAGCCGGTGAGCGCCGTGGCGGCGGCCTCCCGCCGCTGCCTGACCTCGGGGGCCGACGCCGTGCTGATCAGGTCGCGGCTCCACGTACGGAATCGATCACGGTCGGAGACGGGCACGCCGAGCATCTCGCTGATCACCGTGATCGGCAGCGGGAAGGCGAACCCCTCGATGAGATCGACCTCCTCGCCGGCCGGCAGGGCGGCCAGGAGGTCGTCCGTGATCTCCTGGATGCGCGGGCGCAGGGCCAGCACCCGCCTGGCGGTGAAGGCTTTGCCGATCACCCGGCGCAGGCGGGTGTGGTCGGGCGGGTCGCACGAGAGCATGTTGACGCCGAGCGGCCCGGCGTCGCCGGTGACGAGCCCCGCTTCGCGCAGGAAGGCCGGCGCGTTCTTCGGATGTTTGGACAGGCGCGGGTCGTTGAGCGCGGCGCGGGCCTCGGCGTATCTGGTGATCAGGTACGCGTCGCCGCCGAACGGGGTGCGGACGCGGTGCACGGCGCCGCGCTCGCGGAGCCGGGCGTATTTCGGGTACGGATCAGCCATGTGGTTGCCGCCTTCGTGCTCAGCCTGCACCGGCGCGCCTCGCGGAGCCCGCGCGCCTATTCTACGACGGCGCGCTCTGCCCGATCCGTCCCCTGTGTCACACCCCCTGTGTCACAACGTGTCGAGGCCGTGCATGACGAGGTCGACGGCGCGCCGCATCGTGGCCAGGAACTCCTCCTCCGAGTGCCCCATCTCCAGGCTGACCAGCCCGATCGCCCCCACCGCGCCCATCAGCGCGCCCACCGCCGCCAGCGCCGTCAACCGGTCGATCTCGCCGGGGAACGCCGCGACGAACGCGTCGGCGATCTTCCGCTGCGAATCGAACATCACATGCAGGCCCTTGGCCTGGACACTGGGGACGGTGGCGACCAGGTTGCGGTAGACGTCCGTCAGCTCAGGATCGGCCGAGAAGGGCCCCTCAGCCAGGTATCCGGCCGACAGGGACAGCTCGCAGGTCCGCAGCAGCAGATCGGCCATGCGCTCGCCGGGCCGGCGCCCCTTGATCACGTCGAGGGTCAGCTCGTAGTAGCGCTCGGCGTCGGTGAAGACCAGGTCCTCCTTGCTGGAGAAGTAGTTGAAGAAGGTCTTGGTTGCTATGTCCGCCTCTGCACTGATCTGCGCGATGGTGGTCCGCTCGTAGCCCTGCTCCTTGAACAGCCTGAAGGCCGTACGGACCAGCAGCTCCCTGGTCTGGCGTTTCTTGCGCGCCCGGCGCGTCTCCTCCACGGTGACACATCTTACACGCCGAAAATTTTTACACTCCTTGTACTTTTACACGCCGTGAGTCTAAATGGATGGCATCGGCCGTGTGAGTGACACCGGGCAGGACGTCACTCGCACGGCGTACCCACCCGAGGAGTGACATGTCCGATCCATCAGATCTGCCGAGACTGCTGGTCCAGCACGCCGCGGCCTGCCCCTTCGATCCGCCGGACGAGCTCGCGCGGCTGCGCGCCGAGCGGCCCGTGACGCCGATGATCTACCCGGGCGGCCACGAGGGCTGGCTGGTGACCGAGCACGCCCTGGTCCGCGAGGTGCTGGCCGACCCGCGCTTCAGCCATCGGGCCGAGCTCCTGCGCAACCCGCTGCCGGGTGCCTCGCTCAGCGCCGAGCCGCGACCGGCGCCGCCGGGCGCCTTCACCGCGATGGACCCGCCCGAGCACACCCGCTACCGCCGGCTCCTCACCGGCCAGTTCACCGTCCGCCGGATGCGCCGGTGGACCACCAGGATCGAGGAGATCGCCGCCGAGCTGCTGACCGCCATGGAGCGGCACGGCCCGCCGGCCGACCTGGTGGAGATGTTCGCCGGGCCCCTTCCCGGGCTGGTGATCTGCGAGCTGCTCGGAGTTCCCACCGGCGACCGGGAGGAGTTCGTCCGGGGGATGAGCGTCCTCGGACGCCTGGACGTGCCCGCCGGCGAGAAGATGGCCGCCTTCGGCAAGATGCAGTCCTTCATGCTCGACCTGGTGCGCGCCAAGCGCGAGCGGCCCACGGACGACCTGCTCGGCGGGCTCATCGACAGCAGTGATCTGACCGACGGCGAGCTGGCCGTCATCGGCGGCATCCTGACCGGCGCGGGCTTCGACACCACCGCGAACATGATCGCCCTGGGTGTCTTCGCCCTGCTCGACCACCCCGCGCAGCTCGCCGCCCTGCGCTCCGACCCCGCCCTCATCGGCAACGCCGTCGAGGAGCTGCTGCGCTATCTGAGCATCATCCCCGCCACGGTGCGGGCCGCCCTGGAGGACGTCGAACTCGGCGGCGAGCTCATCAAGGCCGGCCAGTCGGTCACGGTCTCCGTCCCGGCCGCCAACCGCGACCCGAAGCACTTCCCCGACCCCGGCACGCTCGACCTGCGCCGCCCCACGTCCGCGCACGTCGCCTTCGGCCACGGCGTCCACCAGTGCCTCGGCCAGCAGCTCGCCCGGGTGGAGATGCAGGTCGCCATCCCCGCCCTGTTCGACCGCTTCCCCTCCCTGCGCCTGGCCGTGCCGCCGGAGGAGGTCCCCACGCGCGAGGACATGATGATCTACGGCGTGCACAGCCTCCCTGTCACGTGGGACCTCCCGCGGGAGGAGGCCCGCTCATGAGAGTCGTCCTCGTCACCGGAGCCTCGTCCGGCATCGGCAAGGCCACGGCGCTCGAACTCCTGCGCGCCGGTCACACCGTCTACGGCGCGGCCAGGCGCCTCACCGCGATGGACGCCCTCCGCGAGGCCGGCGGCCACGCCCTTCCCATGGACGCCCGCGAGCCCGAGGACCTGGAGCGGGTCGTCCGCACGGTCGTCGAGGAGCAGGGCAGGCTCGACGTGCTGATCAACAACGCGGGCACCGTCCTGCACGGGGCCGCGGAGGACATCCCGCTGGAGCGGGCGCGCGACCTGTTCGAGGTGAACGTGTTCGCCCCGGCCCGGCTGACCCAGCTCGCCCTGCCCCACATGCGCGCCCGGGGGTCGGGCACGATCGTCAACGTGTCGTCCGTCGGCGGCGAGATCTCCCTGCCGCTCGGCTGCTGGTACTACGCCTCGAAGCACGCGCTGGAGGCGTACTCGGACACCCTTCGCATGGAGGTGGAACCGTTCGGCATCGACGTCGTGATCATCCAGCCCGGCATCATCAGGACCGGCTTCGAGGACCGCACCGCCCAGGAACTCCGGGAGATCTCCGGCTCGACCGCCTACGGATCGATGGCCGAGGCGATGGCCCGCCAGGCCGAGACCGCCCAGAGCGCCGACACCCCCGCCTCCGACCCCGGCCTCGTCGCGACGACCATCCGCCAAGCCGTCGAGGCGGACAAACCCCGCACGCGCTATGCCGTCGGCTGGCTGGCGGACAAACTCCTGGAACTCGACCGCACATTGCCCGACCGCGACTTCGACGCCCTCGCCACCAAATCCCTGAGGTAGCGACCTACTTGCGGAGGGAATGGCAGACCCATTCGCTATACCACCAGTGATACCGCTTTCTCCGCCGCCTCCGGGTAATGAAACGCGTTGACTTCACTGCTTCAGGAAGGAAGAGTGTTGTTCCCGGTAAAAGGAGGAAGCCGTCGTGCAAACGCGCGTGAAGGCCGTGCTGACGCTGATGGGGGCGCTCTTCCTTTTCGTGCTGGTCTTCCGGGAAGCGGACGGCCTCTGGTCCCTCGTGCTCTTCATCTTCCTCGCTTTCCTGCTCCACATATTCACGGACGACTCACCCGGCGGGAGTTCCGGCCGCGACGGAGGTGCGGGGTATGACGGAGGCGGGAGAGGCGGAGACGGGGGATTCGGCGGCGGCGGAGACGGGGGCGACTAGGGAAATCAGGGAGCATTGCGCGGACACACCTGCGACATGCCGGCGTCTGGTTGGCTCGCACCACAAACGCGATCGTCACCAGGAGCACTCATGAAAAGGTTCGCGGCCGCCTTGGCACTGCCACAGGCATAGGCGTGCTCGTCAGCCCAGGCCGGCGCAGGCGACACCCACCGTTTGCAAGGCAGGCATCAATCGCCACATGCCCAGAGCTCCCGGCAAGGGAAGCGCCGGATACGCGTCCGGAAGCGGGACCTGCCGCCTCCGGCTGGGCTGCGCAGCCGGTCTCGGAGTCCCGGTAACCACCTACTATGGCAATGGCGGAGGCCGGGCACCACAGCGTCATCCGCGACATGCCCGCAGCTGAAGCCGTATGGCACGAACGTCAGCGTGCAGTTCTCCTGAAAATGCCCGCGTCCGCTGGTGCTTGGAGCGGGGGCCGAGCTCCTTCAGCGGACCGGCAGGCCGGTGACCGCGCGGCCGATGATGAGCCGCTGGATCTCCGACGTCCCTTCGAAGATGGTGAAGATCTTGGCGTCGCGGTGGAAGCGTTCCACCGGGTGTTCCCTGGTGTAGCCGGCGCCGCCCAGGATCTGGATGGCCTGCTCGGTCACCCACACCGCCGTCTCCCCCGCCACCAGCTTCGACATCGAGCCCTCCGCCTGCTCGAACTGCCGACCGTTGCGGGCCATCCAGGCGGCTCGCCAGGTCAGCAGCCTGGCCACGTCCACCCGGGTCGCCATCTCGGCGAGGAGGAAGGCGATGGCCTGGTTGGCGCCGATCTTGCGGCCGAACTGCTCGCGTTCGCGGGCGTAGTCCCTGGCGTACTCGAAGCCCGCCCGCGCGATCCCGACCGCCATCGCGGCCACCGACGGGCGGGTGGTCTCGAACGTGCGCATCGCGGCCTGCTCGCCCGCCCGCTCCCCCTTGCGTACGCGGGCCAGCCTGGCCTCCAGCTTCTCCCTGCCGCCCAGCAGGCACTCCCCGGGCACGCGCACGTCGTTCAGCACCACCTCGGCCGTGTGGGAGGCGCGGATGCCGTGTTTGCGGAACTTCTGCCCCATCGACAGCCCCGGCGTGCCCGGCGGGACGACGAAGGATGCCTGGCCTCTGGTGCCGAGCGACGGGTCCACGGAGGCGACGACCACGTGGACGTCGGCGATGCCGCCGTTCGTGGCCCAGGTCTTGACCCCGTTGAGCACCCAGTCGGACCCGTCGGGGACGGCACGGGTGCGGATGGCGCCGACGTCGGAGCCGGCGTCCGGCTCGGAGGCGCAGAACGCGCCGAGCTTGACGTCGTCCGCCGTGCCGAACATCCGCGGCAGCCACTCCCCCATCTGCTCGGGGGTGCCGTTGGAGGCGAGGGCCGCGGCGGCCAGGCCGGTGCCGGTGATCGACAGGCCGATGCCGGCGTCGCCCCAGAAGAGCTCCTCGAACGCCACGGGCAGCGCCAGCCCGCTCTGCTCGAACCACTGGGTGGCGAAGAAGTCGAGGGAGTAGAGCCCGATCTTGGCCGCCTCCTGGATGATCGGCCATGGCGTCTCCTCACGTTCGTCCCACTCGGCGCCCGCGGGACGGATCACGTCGCGGGCGAACGCGTGCACCCAGTCGCGCACCTCGACCACGTCGTCACTGAGCTCCGGGCAGAATCCCGTCATCGCGCCGCTCCTCGAACCGAGACGTTACCGGTGGTAACACCTTACCGGCCGGTCACTCGTCCAGGGTGAGCATGGGGGGGCGTTCGCCGATGCCGACGTCCCGCGTCCGCACGCCGTACCCGGCCCTCCTCCTCTTGAACTGCGCCAGCCGGACCGAGGGCTCGGCCAGCGCCGCGATCTTGCCCTGCCGGTCGAGCCGCGACCACGCGGCGAGCATGATCTGCGCGGCCATGCCTCCGAGCGCCTCGGTGGACTGCGGCGTGTGCTCGCGCGAGCCCAGGTCCACCTGGGCGAACGCGTCCAGCCCCGCCAGCTCCAGCAGGTCGATGAGCAGCCCGAGCTCGACGCCGTAGCCGGTCAGGAACGGTACGCGTTCCAGGGCGGAGCGCCGGCCCGCGTACTCGCCCGCGAGCGGCTGCACGAAACCGGCCAGCTGGGGCCAGTGCAGGTTGATCAGCGGCCGGGCGACGAGCTCGGTGACCCGCCCTCCTCCGTCGGGGACGCCGTGGAGCGGACGGTCGTAGCACCCCTTGGCGTAGACGATCGTGGGATCGGCCAGCAGCGGCCCGAGCACTCCCGTGATCAGGGAGGCATGGAAGTTCCTGATGTCGGCGTCGGCGAACACCAGCACGTCCCCCGACGTGACGGCCAGCGACTTCCACAGCGCCTCCCCCTTGCCGTCGAGCGGCTTGAGCCGCGGCAGGATCTCGTCCTGCGCGTGCACCGTGGCCCCTGCTCGCGCGGCCACGCGCGCGGTGTCGTCGGTGGAACGTGAGTCGATGACGACGACCTCGTCGACCAGCGTGCCGAGGTCCCGCAGGATGATCCCGACGATCTCCCCCACGGTCTCCCGCTCGTCCCGGGCGGGAAGCACCACGCTGACCGTGCTGTCTCCCTTGGCGCCCACCAGGTCCCGCAGCGGCCAGTCCCCGGCGGTCGAAGTACGGCGCCCCAACCATCCGCGCACCTCAGGCAGCATGCCAACCCTCCCCCCGCTATCCCATTTGTCAGCTTATGCGAAGTCTTCCCGGTCGACCGGTCGCATCCGTGTCGCTGGTTGCCCGTAGCCCCTCAGGCCACAACCGTCTCCAGGCTCGTCTGACACCCGGAACGCCGATGCGCGCGGGGATTCCGGGTGACAACCCCAACGCTGAACGGTCAATCCGGTGTGGTCTTATCGATAAGGTAGCTGCGTGGCAGAACAGCCGGCTGAACGGCGTACCAGAGGGCCCGGCGCGCACCACGCGCAGCGGCGCGCCGAGATCGCCGACGCCGTGCTCGCCATCGTCGCCGAACGCGGCCTGGCCGCCGTCTCCCTCACCGAGGTGGCCGCCCAGGCCGGCATCTCGCCCGGCCGGGTGCAGCACTACTTCCCGGCCAAGCGGCGGCTGATCGAAGCGGCCTTCGAGCGCGGCAACCACCTGTCCAGCGCCCGCATCCGGCAGCGGGTCGGCTCAGAGCTCGGCGCCGCCGAGCCGCGGCTGGTCCTGACCGCCGTGCTCACCGAGCTCATCCCGTACGACGCCACGACCGAGGCCCACATGCGGGTCCGCCAGTCCTTCCATGCCTACGCCTTCTCCGACGAGGCCATCGCCGCCCGGCTGCGCGTCCTGTACGCCGCCTTCCACCGCGACATGGCCGGCCTCGTCGAACGGGACCAGCGGGCGGGGCGCATCCCCGCGGCCATCGACCCGCACAGGGCCGCGCTGTCCCTGGTGGCGCTGGCCGAAGGGCTGGCCGCCTACGTGCTCACCGGCGTCACCCCGGGGGCCGTCGCCCGTGAGCGGGTGCTGGCGGCCGTCGCCGGCCTCTACCAAGGAGCAGCGCCCCGTCCGTGACCGGCACGGCGTCGCCCTGCACGGCGCGACCGGCGCTAACGTCGGCGACGCGGACGTGGGACCAGTGCCACCGCGCGGCCGGTCGCCTCCGGATCAGGCGCACAGCCAGGGGCGCGAGGGTCAGCAGCGGCACGACCAGGAAGACGGCCGCCGCCATCCGCTGGCCGGTGAGCAGGTCCGGTGCGCCGGGCGGCGCCGTCCGCACCAGCCAGTCCGCCGCGACCGGCGGCCCCACCAGCAGGTACGCCCCTACCACCAGGTGCGTCCCGGCCGCCACCGTCAGCAGCCGCACCAGCTCGCCCCGCGCGAACGGCCGCGGCAGCGGATCGGCACCGGCCGGCACCCATGACATCGCCAGGCCGACGCCGAGGAAGAGCAGCTCGGTGACCAGGTGCGGCGCGTATCCGGACAGCGACCACGCCAGCCAGTCCGTCCCGTACAGCAGCAGGAAGAGCAGCGGATAGGCGGCCGTCAAGGCGGGCCCGGTGAGGCGCCGCCCGAAGGGGGGCGAACCGAGAGCGCCGTACGGGGACGCGGGCGAGGTGGCCCGGCCCGCCAGCGTCAGCGGAGCGCCGAGGCAGAGCAGCACCGGCACCACGACGGCCAGCGCGACGTGCTGGAGCGCCTGCGCGGGAAGCATCGCCCTGGCGTAGCCGGCCACCCCGCCGAGCAGCACCAGCGCGGCCAGGCCGAGCCCGGCGTACCAGGCGATCGTGCGTGCGTACGGCCACGCGCCCACCCTGCGCACGGCGAGCGCGTAGGCGACGGCGGGCAGCGCCAGCAGCAGCACGACCAGGACGTCCAGCCGCCCCTCGACGATCAGCGCGCCCGGGGAGAACGGGGCCGGCGTGTACTCCAGCAGGGGATGCGCGTGCCCGCCGCCCTCACCGCCGGGCGGCGGCGGGGTCCTGGCCAGGCCGACGCCCAGCCCCATCGCCACCGCCATCACGCCCAGCTCACCGGCCGCCAGCCGGACGAAGGTACGGCGCGCCCCGCGATCGGCGACGCCCGCGACGGTCCTGCGCCGGTGGACCCACCCGAACCAGCCGAGCACCACCAGGGCGGCGAGCTTGGCCAGCAGGAGCAGCCCGTACGGGCTCTGCCACAGGTCGGAGACGGCGTTCAGCCGCACCCAGCCGCTGACCGCGCCGGAGAAGGCCACCGCCGCGAAGCAGCACAGGGCGATCGTGCTGAAGCGCGGCAGCACCACCGGCAGGTCGCCGGAGCGGCGGAAGTAGACCAGCACCGCGCCCAGCCCGCCGACCCACAGCGCCATCGGCACCAGGTGCGCCATCAGCGCGGACACGGCCAGGTCGTGATCGCCCGCCGAGGCGGCGTGGCCGACGTACGCGGGCGGCAGCAGCCCGAAGACCGCGACCGTCACCGGCACCCACCTCGGCAGCCGCGGCACCATCGTCGCCACCGCCACCACGAACGTCACCGCCGTCACCACCAGCAGCGCCCGCGTCTGTGGCAGGTCCGTGCCGAAGCTGAGCAGACCGGGAGCCGCGAGCAGGTGCGCCACCGGCATCGGGATGAAGCTGGACAGGGTGAGCACGTAGCCCAGCAGGCTGGAGAACGCCCAGCCGAGTGCCCACCATCCGGCCGCGCGCAGGCAGCGCGCCGACTCGGGCGAGGCCGCCGGAGCCAGTACGGCCGCCAGCGCGGTGCCTACGCATGCCACCGCGCACAACTCGTGCGCGAACCGCGCCAGCGGCAGGCCCCAGTCGGTCACCGGCCCCGCGGCCGGCAGCCCGGCGATCGGCGGCGCCCCGGCCCCGCCCCCGAACCGCAGCGCCGCCACCAGCACCAGAACGCCTGAGCCGACCGCCAGTACGGCGTACAGCCGTGCGGAAACTGTCATCAGGAAACCGCCACGTCGTCAGGAGGCACACCATCACACGCGACGGCCCGCCGTGAAGTCGCCGCGTACCTGAGGTACGCGCGGCCGGCAACCGAAGTTCAGCCGAAACCGGTCAGCGCTGGTGATTTCGGGTGGCACCGTGCCGTTCACCACCGATCGAAGCCCGGCCAGGGCCGCTCGGTACCGGCGGCACCGTGCCGTTCACCACCGGCCGAAGCCGAGCCACCACCGGGCCAGTACCAGTAACGCCGTGCCACTCACCACCGGTCGGCGGCGTTCCGCGCTATAACAGAGCAGCGACCGGCGGCGGTCTACCGCGATCCGCCTCGGTCAGCGGCGGGCGGGGCTGGCGGGGACGAAATCGTTGTGGCTGAGGACGCGGAGCAGGCTCAGGTGCTCGATGGCGGATGTCCCCGGCACCGGGGTGTAGATGACGAGCCGCTGGTCCTCGGCCGGGCTGAGTAACGTCTCGCAGTTCAGCTCGATAGCGCCGACGGCGGAGTGGGAGACTCGCATCCGGCTGGAACGGCGTACCGCGACCTCGTGCAGATCCCACAGCCGGGCGAACTCCTCGCTCGTGGCGCGCAGCCGGGCGACCAGGCGGGCGGAGGGCTCGTCGCCGCCCCGGCGGGCGTAGGAGGCGCGCAGGTCGGCGACGTGATCCCGGCTGAGCGCGGCGCGTTCGTCCGGATCGTAGGCCCGGCTCATCGCCGGGTCGGTGAACCACCGCCAGACGAAGTTGCGGTCCTGCTCGCGGATCGAGCAGATGCAGCCCAGCAGCGCCTCGGCCATCTGGTTGCGGGCGAGCAGGTCACCGAGGTCGTTGGTGATGTGGGCCGGGGTCTCGGTGAGCCGGTCGAGGAGGTAGAGCAGACCGGGGCTGACGTGGTCGTGGGCCAGCGGACCGCTCGGGGGCCGGTGGCCGGACAGCAGGTAGAGGTGGTCGCGCTCGTCGTCGGTCAGCCGGAGCCCGCGGGCCAGCGCGGCCAGGATCTGCAGCGAGGGTTGCGGGCTGCGGGCCTGTTCGAGGCGCATGTAGTAGTCGGCCGACATGCCCGCGAGCTGCGAGACCTCCTCGCGGCGCAGGCCGGGCGTGCGGCGGCGCGGCCCGGCCGGCAGCCCCACCTCCTGGGGACGCAGCCGCTCACGCGCCCGGCGCAGGAAGTCGGCTAGCTGCTCCCGGTCCATGTCCATGAATCCATGATGACGCGGCCGCGGGGCCTGCCCGGCCGCACAGCCTAGGACCGTGGATCCTAGGGAGACCTGTCCGATTCCGCCGGTCGTCAACGCTTGGCAACGTGACTCCCGAACCGGGTTTCACCACATCACCCGGAGCAAGAACAGGTCAGGGAGGTCAAGATGACGGTCGAGACGATGCGAGCGGTCCGGTTCGACGGCTACGGCGGGATCGAGGTGCTGCGGATCGCCGAGGTGGAGCGCCCGGCGCCCGGCCCGGGGCAGGTCCTGGTGAAGGTGGTGGCCGCCGGGATCAACCCGGGTGAGGCGGCGATCCGCTCCGGGGCGCTCCACGACCTCTGGCCGGCCACGTTCCCCTCCGGCCAGGGCAGCGACCTGGCCGGGGTGGTGGTCGCCACCGGCGACGGGGTGGCGGATTTCGCGGCGGGCGACGAGGTGCTCGGCTTCACCGACAACCGGGCCAGCCATGCCGATTACGTCGTGGTGGAGGCGTCCAACCTGGTCCGGCGGCCGCCGGAGGTGTCGTGGGAGCAGGCTGGCTCGCTGTATGTCACGGGCACGACGGCGGTGGCGGAGGTGCGGGCGGTCGGCCTGCGCGCCGGTGACACGGTGGTCATCGCGGGGGCCGCCGGCGGGGTCGGAACGATCGCGACGCAGCTCGCGGCCGAAGCGGGGGCCACCGTGATCGGGCTGGCGAGCGAGCCCAACCACCAGTGGCTGCGCGATCACGGGGCCGTCCCGATCGCGTACGGCGAGGGGGCCGCCGCCCGGATCAAGGCCGCGGCCGGGCACGTCGACGCCTTCATCGACAACTTCGGCGGCGGTTACGTGGAGATGGCGATCGAGCTGGGGGTGAGCCCCGACCGGATCGACACCATCATCGACGTCGCCGCGGCCGAGCGCTACGGGGTCAAGAACGAGGGCAGCGCCATGGCGGCCACGGCCGACGTGCTGGCCGAGCTGACCGAGCTCATCCGGACGGGCCGGCTGGAGATCCCGATCGCCGCCACCTACCCGCTGGACCGGGTCCAGGACGCCTACCGCGAGCTGGAGCAACGACACACCCGCGGCAAGATCGTCCTTACGCCGTAGCACGTGCGGCCCGGCGTCGATCTCCCGAACGGCCCGGCACCGGCCTACCACGAGACCCCGCCCAAGTCCCCCCGACCGGCCCGCCCTCAGCCAGAGGGAAGGGCCAGCGTCGAGCGCGCTGGTGATCCGGTGTCAGTCGTCTCCCGGTCGTCGCAGGGCCAGGACGGCGATGTCGTCGAGCCCGGTCGTCGGCAGTCCGCTGAGCAACTGGTCGCAGAAGGCGTCCACGGGCTCGCGGGCAAGCGTCCCCGCCAGTTCGCGCAGCCGTTCCAGACCCAGGTCCAGATGCTCGCCCATCCGTTCGACCAGGCCGTCGGTGTAGAGGAGCAGCGTGCTGCGCGGCGGCAGTGGCACCGTCGCCGAGGGGCAGTCGAACACGTCGCCGATGCCGAGCAGCGAGCCGGTCGGCTCGTCCAGGAAACGCGCCGTTCCCTCGTGCGTGACGAGCAGGGGCGGCGGATGGCCGGCGACGGCGTAGTGCAGCCGGTGACCGCCGGTGACCTCTTCAACGCGGGCGAGCACGCAGGTGGCCGTGACCTCGCCCGACAGGGCCGCCATCACCTTGTTGAGCCGGGTGAGGACCTCGCCCGGCGGCCCCCAGCGGTCCATGGCCAGGGCGCGCAGCATGTTGCGGAGCTGGCTCATCTCGACGGCGGCGGCGAGGTCGTGGCCGGCGACGTCGCCGATGGCGATGACGGTGGCGCCGTCGGGCAGGACGAAGGAGTCGTACCAGTCGCCGCCCACCTCGGCGGCGGCGGGGCTGGCCCGGTAGCGGGCGGCGATGCGCAGGTCGGGCAGGAGCGGCGGCTCGGCCAGCAGGCTGTGCTGCAGCGCCAGCGCGATCTGCTGCGCCCGCTGGAAGCGAATGGCATTGCTCAGCGCGTCGTGCGCGTGGTCGAACATCTGGCTGAGCAGCGCGATGTCCGCCTCGCTGAGCGGCGCGCGATGCTTGCAGGTCAGCGCTGTCACCACGGCCGGGACCGCGCCGTCCACCACGACGGGCAGGAGCAGCAGGCTGTTGACGCCGTTCTCCGCCACCCACCGCTGGGCTCCCGACGGGGCGAGGTCCGGCGGCGGGTTGCCCGGCGCGAACGTCGCCAGCATCGGGCGCCGCTGCCGGACGGCCTGGACGAGCATGTTCTCGGGCCGCACCAGCTCCTGTCCGTACGGGGTCATCATCGGCAATCCGGGACGTACGGCGGCCGCGACCCGCTCGACCAGCAGCGGCCCCCCGCGATCGGCGCCGGACATGTCGGCGATCAGGTGAATCCCGCAGCCGTCGGCCAGCTCCGGCACGATCACCCCGGCCAGGGCGTGGAGCATGTCCGGCAGGCTCGACAGCTCCCCCATGGCCGCGGCGGCCCGGTCGAGCAGGTCCTGGGAGCGACGTTCCTGCCACTGCCGCTCGACGTCGCTGCAGCTCCCGACCCATTCCACCAGCCGGCCGTGCTCGTAGACGGGCACGGCCCGCACGCGGAAGTGCCGGTAGCCGCCATCGGCGACGCGCAGCCGGCAGACGTGGTCGTACGACTTCGCCTCGCTGTCGAGGGTGGCCTGCCACGTCCGCTGGACCTCGGGCTGGTCGTCGGGGTGCGCCATCCGCAGCCAGCCGTTGCCGCGGAAATCCTCCCAGGCCTGCCCGGTCACCCGCTCCCAGCTGGGGCTCGGCTCGATCGCGTCGCCCTCGGGCCCCGTCACCCAGATGATCTGGGCGCTGACCTGGATCAGGCTCCGGTATCGCCGCAGGATGTGGCGGCGCTCGTCGGCGATGGCCTGCACCTGCCGGGCGGCGGCGATCTGTTCGGTGACCTCCATGGCCATCACCAGCACGCCATGGTCATCGGCTCCGAGCGTGATGCGCGACAGGCTGGAGGTGAAGAACCGCTCCTGGTCCTCGTCCGCGTCCTGATCCTGGCACGGACTCGGGGCCCGGCCCTGGCTCGGGCTCGCGCCCTGGTCCCGATCCCGCTCCTGGGCCAGGCTCGCGTCCTGGTCCCGATCCTGGGCCGGGCACGCGCGCCGGCCCCGGTCCTGCTCGGGCGACGCCTCCGTACCCAAAGGAATGGCGGTGAGCACGACGGCCTCGCCGGTCCTGAACACCTGGTCGCACAGCCGGCGGTAGCGCTCGCGCGTCGGGGAGGTGAAGGCGCTGGGAAAGGGGCTGCCCAGCTCGGGATCGCCCAGTTGCGCCCGGCACATGCGGTTCATGTAGATCAGCCGGTGCTCGGGGCCGCGCGTCACCGCCACGCCCACCGGCGCCGGATCCAGCATCTCGAAGGCCGGCCCGTCACCGCAGCCGGCGCCGGCACCGATACCACCACCCATCGTGACCTCCCCCTGGCCACAGCCCCCGTTGATCCTCATCCCCCGCGACGCGGCGGAAACACCCGGATCAGGACAGCAGGCCGCGTTCGATGGCGGTCATGACGGCGGCGGTGCGGTCGGAGACGCCGAGTTTCTTGAACGAACGCAGCAGATACGTCTTGACGGTCGCCTCACTGATGAACAGCTCGCCGCCGATCTCGGCGTTCGTCAGCCCCTGGCCGACCAGGCGCAGCACCGCGCACTCACGCTCGGACAGCGCGGCGGGGTCGGGTGTCCGCGCACGGAAGAGCTTGCCCGCCAGGGAGGGGGTGAGCACGGTCTCCCCGCGCGCGGCGGCGCGGACCGCGTCGATCAGCTCCTGCCGTGAGCTGCCCTTGAGCAGGTAGCCGGCCGCGCCCGCCTCCACCGCGCGCAGGATGTCGGTGTCGTCCTCGTACGTGGTCACGATGACGATCTTGGCGGAAGGCAGCTCGCGCAGGATGTGCCCGGTGGCGGCGACGCCGTCCATGCCGCCCATGCGCAGGTCCAGCAGGACGACGTCGGGCCGCAGCACCGGCGCCCTGGCGACCGCCTCCTCCCCCGAGCCCGCCTCGCCCACGACGGTGATGCCGTCGGCGGACTCCAGCATGGCGATGAGCCCCTCGCGGACCACCGGATGATCGTCGGCCACCAGGGTGGTGATCGGTTCCGCCTCAGCCACGCGCCCGCTCCTCGGCCGCCGTTCCCGCCGCTCCCGCCGTTCCAGCCGCTCCGGCCGCCCCGACCGCTTCCGCCGGCACGGGAACGCCTGCTTGCGCCGGCACGGGAACGCGCACCTCGACGGCGGTGCCCCCGCCGGGACGGCTGCCGATGCTCACCGTCCCGTTGATCTCCGCGACCCTGGCCCGCATGCCGCGCAGCCCGTATCCGTCGTGGTCGCCCTCCGGGGTGAAGCCCTCGCCGTCGTCGCGGACGAGCAGGCGTACGGCGTCCGGCTCGTACGTCATCACCACGTCCACCGAGCGCGCCCCCGCGGCGTGTTTGCGCACGTTGGCGATCGCCTCCTGCATCGAGCGCAGCAGGACGACGTTGACCGGCATCGGCAGCGGCTCCTCCGCGCCGCGCACCGACGTGCGCACGTCGAGCCCGGTGTCGGCGACCAGGCCGTCGGCCTGTCTGCGCACGGCCTGCACGAGCGAGCCGCCGCGCAGGGTCGGCGGGGTCAGGGCGGCGACGAACTCGCGCGCCTCGGCGAGGGACTCCCTGGCCACCTGCCCGGCCCGCGACAGGTGCCCGCTCGCCTGGTCGGGCGCGTCGCGCACGCTCGACTCCGCCGCCTGGGTCAGGCTGATGATGCTGGTCAGGCCCTGGGCGAGGGTGTCGTGGATCTCCCTGGCCAGCCGTTCGCGCTCGGCCGAGATGCCGGCCTCGTGGGAGAGCCTGGCCACGCGCTCCTGGGTACGGCGCAACTCCTCGATGAGCTGGGCGCGCTCCCGGCTCTGCCGGGTCACCCGCTTGATCCAGACGCCCAGCAGGATCGACAGCGCGTAGCTCAGCAGCGAGAGGGGCAGCGCGCTCCAGGGCGGGATCCCCAGCTCCTCGCTCCTGATCCAGGTCACCAGCACGGGGAAGAGGTTGGCCACCGCGAGCCAGCCGACGGCCCGCCTCATCGGCAGCGTCATGATCAGCATGGGCGCGACGGCGTACAACGCGAAGGAGCTGATGAGGCCGAACCACGTGGTGACGCAGAACAGCGCCACCAGCCCGGCCGCGAAGATCAGGTTTGTCCGCCCGTACGTCTGGACGGTCATCAGGCGGCGGCCGAGCCCCGCGTACCAGGGCACGATCAGGGTCAGCGCGCCGATCGCGACGGCCTGGGCGGCCGTGGGGCCGCCGGAGAGGAACACCAGCACCGCGGTGAGGAGGTAGGAGACGGCGAAGAAGCCGTCCCACAGGCCGAACCAGCCGGTACGCGGCTCGGTGGCGGGGGGAAGGCCGCCTGTCTCTCCGATATCAGGTCGTACACGCACGGCAACAGTCGTACCACGGAAACGTCCGTGTCCACTGATCGGTTGACAACCGGACCCACCGTTCGGTCGTCTCCGGGCGGGGGCCCCGTCTCTAGCGTGGAAAGCGCCGTAGAGAACGTGCGAAGCGCCAAGCCGCACGGGATCTCCCCACTCAAGATCCGGAGCAACCCCCTGATGAGTCAGTTCCTCACTGCCCTCATAGCCAGCGGAACCATCCTGCTCGTCATCCTGGCCACCGACCTCGGACAGCGCCGCATCACCACGACGCGGGTGCTGCGCTCGGTGATCGTCGTCGCCGTCATCATCCCCATCTTCGTCCACTCGTTCCCGACGCAGGGGAACGACCTGTCGCTGCAGCTCGTGGGCATCGGAACGGGCATCATCTGCGGGCTGATCGCCGGCTCGCTGCTGCCCGCCCACCGGCGCCCGTCGGGCGAGCTCTACACGACCGGCGGGCTCGGCTACGCGCTGGTGTGGATCGTGCTGTCGCTGGGGCGGGTGGTGTTCGCGTACGGAGCCGAGCACTGGTTCGCCGCGGACCTGGTCCGCTTCTCCATCGACTACCGGATCAGCGGCCCCGACACCTACGCCAACGCCTTCGTCTTCATGTCCCTGGCCATGGTGCTCACCCGCACCACCGTGCTCATGAGCAAGATGCGCAGGCTCAAGGCCGCCGCCGTGCCGGTGCCCGTGACCCGATGACAGGCGAGTCGGTGAGAGGTGACGTCATGAACGAGCTCAGGCTCAGGCCACCGCGCAACCGCGTGGAGGGCCGTGCGATCGGCTGGTGGAGCGCGCAGGCGGCGGTGTTCGCCCTGCCGCTGCCGCTCACCTTCGGAATCCTGTGGGCCACCATCCCGCCCACGCGCGAGCTGTTCATGTGGTTCACCCTGGGCTCCCTGGTGCCCGGGCTGCTCTACCTGACCGTGATGCCGGTCTGGCGCTACCGGGTGCACCGCTGGGAGGTCACCGGCGACGCCGTCTACACCGCCTCCGGCTGGCTGTGGCAGCAGTGGCGGGTCGTCCCGCTCTCGCGCGTCCAGACCGTCGACACGCTGCGCGGGCCGCTGCAGCAGCTGTTCGGGCTGTCGGGCATCACCGTGACCACCGCCTCGTCCTCCGCCGTCAGCATCAAGGGGCTCGACGCGAAGGTGGGGGACGAACTGGTGGCCTACCTGGCAGACCGCACTCAGGCCGTACCCGGAGATGTTTCATGACCACCACCGGCACCCGCACGCGGACGGCGCCGCGCGACCACGAGGGGCGGCTGAGCGGCCGGCTCGTCCTGGTCAGCCTCAGCGCCCTGCTCGCCCCGGCGGCCCTGTTCGCGGTCAGCCTGCTCGTCACCGGCGGCGAGCCGAACCTGCAGATCCTCATCACCCTCGCCTCGCTCCTCCTCACCGGCCTGATCGTCGGCGGCATCGGGCTGTCGCGCCTGGCGACCACCCACTACCGGGTCACCGGCGACCGGTTCGAGGTCAGCGCCGGCCTGCTCTTCCGCAGCCGGCACTCCATCCCGCTGGCCCGCGTCCGCGGCATCGACGTGACCGCCCATCCGGTGCACCGCCTGTTCGGCCTGACCACACTCAGTCTCGACACCGGCGGCGGCCAGGGCGGCGCGGCCCGCCGCGGGGTCCGGCTGGACGGCGTCACCGAGGATCAGGCCACCGAGCTGCGCCGCCTGATCCTCGAAGGATGCGACACCGCACACGCCACCGACAGCGACGGCTTGATCAGCGAGCTGGACCGCTCGTGGCTGCGTTACGCCCCGCTCACCGTCTGGGGCGTCGGCAGCGTCCTGGCCGCCGCCGGCACCGGCTACCGCACACTGCACGAGATGAAGATCGACCCGCTCGAACTCGGGATCGTCCAGGACCTCGTGCGCCGTTTCGGCTCGGTCCCGCTCTGGTTCGGCCTACTGGTGACCGTGCTCGCCGTCGTCGCCCTCGGGGCGGCCTGCTCGACGCTCACGTTCATCGAGAACTGGAGCTGGTACGAGCTGCGGCGCGGCGAAGGCGGCGTCCTGCGCGTGCGCCGCGGCCTGCTGGCCACCCGGTCGGTGAGCATGGAGGAGCACCGGCTGCGCGGCCTGGAACTGGTGGAGCCCCTTCCGCTGCGCTGGGCCGGCGGCGCCAGGCTCAACGCCGTCACCACCGGCCTCGGCGACCGCGACGAGAACCGCAGACGCCGCGCCCTGACCCCGGCGGTCCCCCGCCCCGAAGCCCTCACCATCGCCGCACGAATCCTGCCACCCACCGGATCGGCTGTGCGGGAGCCACGTGACCCGGCCATGCGAAGCCTGCCGACCCAGTTCGACCCGGCCCCGGCCGAGCGGGAACGGCAGGGCCGGCGCGGCCCCCACGAGCAAGCGCTGCTAGACCGGCATGCCCCAGCCGAACCCGAGCCCCAAAGCCGGCACCACCCGATCGAGCGGGAACTGCTGGACGGGCGGGAGCTGCTGGAGCGGCGTGGGCTGGTCGCTCATCCTCGTCTCGCTCTGCGCAGGCGGGTCGACCAGGCTCTGACGGCGTCGGTGCTGATCGCCGCGATCCCCGCCGGCCTCGGGCTGTGGCTCGGACCCGCGTTCGTCATCACCGGCGCGATCACCTGCCTGGTCCTGGTGCCCGTGCTGACGGCCCTGGCCCGCTCGGCCTACCGCTCGCTCGGTCACGCCATCCGCGGCCGCTACCTGGTCACCGCGTACGGGGCGTTCGCCCGCCGCACCGTCGTCCTGCGGCGTGACGGGGTCATCGGCTGGAGCATCACACGCTCACCGTTCCAGCGCCGCACCGGCCTGCTCACCCTGGGGGCCACCACGGCGGCGGGAGACGGCATCTACCGGATCCGCGACGTGTCGGTGGGCCAGGGACTGACCCTGGCCGAGACAGCGCTGCCCGGCCTGCTCGCCCCCTTCATCGAACGCCGGCCATGACCACCCGGCCGCTAGGTCACCGATGTCGGTTTCCCCCGTCCTCGCCCGTCGCCGGCCGGGTGGGAGCCGGTGGGTTCTCCGCGTGCGGTCGTCCGGGGGCCGTCGAGGTGGAGGGCGCGGTGTCCGGCAGCGCGGCCTCCGGTGCTTCGAGCGGGGCGGTCGTGGATGAGCCGGGCGGCGGCGCGGACGTGGCGGGGGCTGAGCCGCCTGGTGGGGCAGTCCCGTTCACCGCACCGCCTGCACCGATGCCCTCGACATCCCCCGGAACGCTGCCTGTGCCGTCGAGCGCGCCCGCATCCGGTCCGGTCGTACCGCTGCCTGGACCGATGGATGGATTGGTGAGTGGGCCGATGACCGCCGTGGGTGACGCGGACGGGCCTGTGGAGGACGGCGTGGCGGGCGGCCCCGACTGCACCGGAACGTACTGCTGAGACCCGCGGGCGGCGCGCCGGTCCCGGTCGGGAGCGTGCCGCTTGTCTGACTTCGCCTTCCTCGCGCTCGTGCCGTTCCCCTGATCGGCCGCCATCTGCCCGCTGAACGCCTGGTAGATGAGGACGCCGCCGAAGCTGACCGTGACCACGAGCGCGAGCACGGCCCCCACCCGCAGCCAGCCCAGTCGCCCGCGCATCACGTGCGGCCAAGCACCACCACCGAACGCCGGCCCACCCGCAGACCCTTCATCCGCCGACGCCTCACCCACGGCCGCGCCGCCTATGTGATCTCCGCCCGCCGGAGCACCGCAGGCCGAAGCATCGTCTCCCGACGCCTCGTACCCTGCCGGATCACCACCGGCCCGAACCTCGCGACCTGCCGGAGCGTCATCCCGGCTTGGGCGGGTTCGCCTGCTGGGCGTGGCGTGTTGTTTGACCCTGTGGCCGGTGCGCCGCAGGAGATGGGCGTAGAACTCGGTCCCCACCGTGGTGGCCACGCTCATCACGGCCGCGCCGATCACCGTGCCCGTCACCCCCAGGTAGGAGGCCGTGACGGCGGCGGTGAGCGCGGCCAGGCCGCCGCCGGTGATCTGCGCACCGCTCAGGCGCGCCACGCGCCGCTTGCCGCGGTCGCGTCTGGTGGTGCTGGTCGGGGTTGGTCGCCTGCCGGTCATGCCTGCGCTGGCCAGCCTTCCTCATGGTCGGGGGCGGGCGTGCCCCGTGGTGGGTGTGCGGGTGCCTGCGCCCGTGCGTGCCTGCGGCCAGGGTGCGGTGCCGGGACCGCGACCTGGTCGTGAGCGTGATGTGCGAAGCGCCGGAGGCCGGTGACGGCCGGACGGCGGACCCTCGGGGGCGCTGCTGGAAGCAGCCACGATGGCATACCCGGGCAAAGCCGTCAGCAGCGACGCGCGGGGCATGTCCTGCTCATGAGCTGGACATTGCCATTTTGGGGACATCCCCCGTGCCTGAGCCGCTGCCAGGAGAGGCGCCCTCAGGAGGGAGCATCCGACACCCGGAGAGGTGACGTCAGGAGGCGGGCCATCGCCTTGCGGGCGGGAACCGGGCGAGGAAGTCCGCGACGGCGTCCGGCGTCGCAGGGGCCCGCTTTCGGTAGATTCGTTCGCAGACGACGGTGATGGCGAGGTAACGGGTGCCGGACGAACACATTGCGCAGGCGACAGGACGCGAAATGCGGCGATACGGGTGGATGCTCGCACTCGCCGCCGTGGTGCTCGCCGTCGACCAATCCTCCAAGTTCTGGGCGGTCTCGGCGCTCGCGGACGGCGAACGCGTCACGGTCATCCCCCAGGTGATCCAGCTTCGCCTGCTGCTCAACCCGGGCGCGGCGTTCTCCATCGGCGAGGGCATGACGTGGGTGTTCGCCCTCGCGGCCGCCGCCGCGGTGATCGGCATCCTGTACGTCGGCAGGCGGCTGCGCTCGTCGGCGTGGACCGTCGTGCTGGGCGCGCTCCTGGGCGGCGCCGCCTCCCACCTGCTCGACCGGCTCTTCCGCCCGCCCGCCTTCGCCCACGGCCACGTCGTCGACTTCATCGACTACGGCGGCCTGTTCGTCGGCAACGTCGCCGACATCGCCCTCACCGGCGGCTGCGCCCTGCTCATGCTCCTCAGCGTGCGCGGCGTCCCCCTCGACGGCACGCCAGCCAAGAATCCCGCCTCATCCTGATCCGTGCCCATCCGTTGCGGCATCGTTGCTCGCAGCGCTGTGATTTCGGCCCCGTTCTTCGCGGTGCCGTCGTTCCAGCCCCGCCCCTTGCGGGGCTGTTGTTCCAGGCCCCATCCTTTACGGCGGCGCCGTGGCCCCCCACCCGCCGCACTCCGGCCGGCGGCCCTCCAGGGAAACGGCCTCTGACCCTTCACCGGCTGAGCGCCGTAACGCGAGCCCACCTTGACCAGCCACGTGGTCATCCCCTGCCCGCCCGCGTACCTACCGCACCGGCTTCCGGCCGGCCTCCCGGGCCGCCTGTTCGACGCGGGCGTGGTGCTCCGCCCACCACTCCTCGCCGACCCGCGGCAGGTTGTCGACGCCCTGGCGCAAGCCCGCCGAGCCGTCGATGAACTCCCTGACGATGTCGGCGTGGCCCGCGTGCCGGTTGGTCTCGGCGATCACGTGCACCAGGATCCGGTGCAGGGTCACCCGCCGCCGATCCTCCGGCCACCACGGCACCTCGCCGAAGTGGTCGAGCGGCAGCGCGTCGAGCGTCGCGTCGGCGTGCGCCCACACCCGGCGGTAGAGCCCGATGATGTCCTCGCGCGACTCCTCAGGGGTCGCCCACAGGTCTTCGTTGGGCTCGGCGCCGTCCTCCATCCACGGCATCGGCTCGGCGAACGGTCTGCCGAAGATGTCGCCGAAGTAGCCCGCCTCCACTCCGGCCAGGTGTTTGACCAGCCCCAGCAAGTTGGTGCCGGTGGGCGTCAGCGGCCGGCGGACGTCGTATTCCGACAGGCCGTCCAGCTTCCACAGCAGTGCCTCGCGCACGGTCTGCAGGTAGTGCCGCAGATCCGCCTTCGGGTCCCAGTCAGTCATGCGGGCATCCTCGCACCCGGCCCCGACAGAATCACGCCGTTGTTCGTGCCGTCCGCCGAGGCCGGGTGTCAGTCGGTCGGTGAGCCGAACCCTGGGAGGGCAGGCACTCGTCCACGTCATCGCCGTAGTAAGTCCTCGAGGGTCTTGAACGCCAAGACGTCCTCCTGATGCGGTTGACGGGCTTGGTCAGTCGGTGAGGGCGGTGCGGAGCTGGGTGAGGACGGCGCGCAGGATGCGGGAGACGTGCATCTGGGAGATGCCGAACTCCTGGGCGATCTCCGATTGGGTCATGTTCCCGTAGAAGCGCATGAGCAGGATGTTCTTCTCGCGGGGCGGCAGGGCGTCGATGAGGGGCTTGACGGCGTGCCTGTCGAGGAGGTGGCTGAGGGAGTCGTCCTGGGCGGGCAGGAAATCGCTCAGTTCAGCGGCGTCGTCCTCGCCGTTGTTGACGGGGGCGTCGAGGGACAGGGTGCTGTACGCGGTGGAGGCTTCGAGGGCGAGCAGGACGTCCTCTTCGGAGATGCGGAGCTTGGCGGCGAGCTCGGCGACGGTGGGGGCGTGGCCGAGGGTCTGGGTGAGTTCGGCGGTGGCCTTGTTGAGCTCGATGCGACGTTCCTGGTAGACGCGGGGGACGCGGATGGCCCAGGTGCGGTCGCGGAAGTGGCGCTTGACTTCGCCCATCATGGTGATCATGGCGTAGCCGCGGAACTCGTGGCCGAGGTCGGGGTCGTAGCCGTTGACGGCCTTCATGAGCCCGACGTAGGCGGCTTGGCGCAGGTCTTCCATGGGTTCGCCGCGGTAGCGGTAGCGGCGGGTGACCTCGGAGACGAGTCCTTCGTGCAGCTGGACGATGCGCTCACGGATGCGGGCGGCGCGCAGGTCGGAGATGTGCGGGTCGGCGAGTTCGGCCAGCAGGTCTTCGGCGGTGAGCTGCTCGAATGCGACGGTCATGAGGGACATGTGCTGCTCCAACAGGTGCAAGCGGCTCCGCCCATGACAAAAAGCCCAGGCAGAGGCACGCTTCGGTAACGCGTGAGGGAAGCCCTCTGCTGGACTTCGTGATCAAGAATGCCC
Source organism: Nonomuraea maheshkhaliensis (assembly GCF_039529435.1). Classification (NCBI taxonomy): domain Bacteria; kingdom Bacillati; phylum Actinomycetota; class Actinomycetes; order Streptosporangiales; family Streptosporangiaceae; genus Nonomuraea; species Nonomuraea maheshkhaliensis. The sequence goes on along the minus strand of NZ_BAAAMU010000044.1, from coordinate 28,965 downwards.
GCAAATGGCGGCCTAAACACCTGAATTGGATAACAAATGCGTTACGACGGTGGCCGTGTTCGACGGCCGGTAAAGCCACAGAGCCGGTTCGAGCGCCGGTGACGGCGGGGCCGGGCGTTCAGCCGGCGGCGGCGTGGCGTTCCAGGAAGGTGTAGACGTCGGCCTCGTCCACGCCGGGGAACGACCCCGGCGGCAGTGCGGCGAGCACGTGGGAATTGGCCCTGGCCGACGGCCAGGCGTACCCCTCCCAGCGTTCGGCCAGCTCGGCCGGCGGGCGGCGGCAGCAGTCGCCGCTCGGGCAGCCGGACTTCGTGCGGTTGGTGGTCTCGCGGCCCCGGAACCAGCGCGACTCCTTGTACGGCACCCCCAGCGTGATCGCGAAGTCCCGCTCGCGCGAAGGATCGACGTGGGCCACGCAGAAGTAGGTCCCGGTGGGCGAGTCGGAGTACTGGTAGAACACCGAGAAGCGGTCCGGCGAGGCGAACACCTGCCGCCCCGACCACTGCAGGCACATCCGCTGCCCCTCGATGGCCCCCTGCTCGTCGGCCGGGAAGACGATGCCGTCGTTCTCGTACGCCTTGTAGATCGTGCCCCCCGCGTCGTTGCGGACGAAGTGGCAGACCAGCCCGAGATGGTGAGTGGCGAGGTTGGTGAAGCGGTGGGCGGCCATCTCGTACGACACCGCGAACACGTCCCGCAGGTCCTCAACCGACAGCGCCCGGTCGGACTTGGCCTCCTGGAGGTAGAGCGCGGCGGCCTTCTCGGGGACGAGGACGGCGGCGGCGAAGTAGTTGGCCTCGGTGCGCTGGCGCAGGAAGTCGGCGAAGTCGCGGGGCTTGTCGTGGCCGAGCGCGAGGTGCCCGAGCGTCTGGAGCAGGATCGTGCGCGGGGTGTGCATGCCGAGCTGCTCGTGTTTGACATAGATGCGGCGGTTGCGCATGTCAGTGATGGAACGCACCGAACGGGGCAGGTCCTGGGCGGTGTGCACGGTGTAGCCGAAGTGCGTGACGAGGCTCTGGATCATGCTCTGCGACAGCGCGCCCGTACGGTATCCGACCGCTTCGAGCGCCTCGGCGGCGGCCTTCTCGATCTCGGGGAAGTAGTTGCCCACCTCCCGCTGCCGGCGCCGCAGCTCGGCGTTGGCGACCCTGGCCTCCTCCGGCGTTGCGGTGCCGCGGGCCTGGCGGGCGCGCAGCTCGCCGTACAGGCCGAGGAGGTGTTCGAGCACGTCGTTGGGCACGCGCGCGGACACCTTCAGCCGGGGCAGGCCGAGCCCGGCGTAGACGGGGTCGCGCTGGGCCTCCTCCAGCGCGATCTCCAGCTGGGCGCGGCGGTTGGGCGGCTGGCGGCGCAGCAGTTCCTCGACGGGGACGCCGAGCGCGGTCGCCAGCGACTTGAGCAGGGAGAGCTTGGGCTCGCGCTTGCCGTTCTCCAGCAGGGAGAGCTGGCTCGGCGCCCTGCTGACGCGCGAGCCCAGGTCGGACAGGGTGAGCCCGCGCTGTTTGCGCAGGTGACGCAGGCGCTGGCCAAACGCGATCAGATCGAGCTCCTGTGTCAAAGACAGCGGTTCTTCGCCCAGCAAGGAGGCCATACCGAATCTTAGACAGAAATTCCGCTCATCTTCCAGCGCTTCGGGACTCCTCGGCGCAGGATCTTGGACGGCTCCGCCGCAGAGGCGATTGGTCTAGGCCAACGGTAAAACCTGCGAATTCTTCACCACTGAATACCGGCAGGTAATCTCCAGAAGGAGAATATCGGCAATTCTTCTCACGGGTTCACCCTATGTGTCGCAGGCTGCCGGGGCAGAGACTCGGCGTGAGCACCCAGGGGACGACAAAGGAGTGAGCCATGATCGATCGCCTCAAGGGAGCTGCTGAGCAGCTGCAGGACGAATGGGACAACGACCCTCGCTGGAAGGGCATCGAGCGCACCTACAGCGCCGAAGACGTGATCAGGTTGCGCGGCAGTGTCCAGGAGGAGCACACGCTCGCCCGGCTGGGCGCCGAGCGGCTGTGGAGCCTGCTGCACACCGAGGACTACGTCAACACCCTCGGCGCGCTCACCGGCAACCAGGCGGTGCAGCAGGTGCGAGCCGGGCTGAAGGCGATCTACCTGTCGGGCTGGCAGGTCGCCGCGGACGCCAACCTGGGCGGGCACACCTACCCCGACCAGAGCCTCTACCCGGCCAACTCCGTGCCCGCCGTCGTGCGCCGGATCAACAACGCGCTGCTGCGCGCCGACCAGATCACCTGGTCGGAGGGCGACGGTGACGCCCCAAACTGGCTGGCCCCGATCGTGGCGGACGCGGAGGCCGGGTTCGGCGGCGTGCTCAACGCGTTCGAGCTGATGAAGGGCATGATCGCGGCCGGCGCCGCGGGCGTGCACTGGGAGGATCAGCTGGCCTCGGAGAAGAAGTGCGGCCACCTCGGCGGCAAGGTGCTGATCCCGACCGGCCAGCACGTCAAGACCCTGAACGCCGCCCGCCTCGCCGCGGACGTCGCCGGAGTCCCCACGCTGGTGGTCGCGCGGACCGACGCCCAGGCCGCGACGCTCCTGACCAGCGACGTGGACCCGCGCGACCAGGCGTTCACCACCGGCGAGCGCACCGCGGAGGGCTTCTACCGGGTCAGGAACGGCCTGGAGGCGTGCGTGGCGCGCGGCCTGGCCTATGCGCCGTACTCCGACCTGCTCTGGATGGAGACCGGCACGCCCGACCTCGACGTGGCCCGGGAGTTCGCCGAGGCGATCAAGGCCGAGTACCCGGACCAGATGCTCGCCTACAACTGCTCACCGTCGTTCAACTGGAAGAAGCACCTCGACGACTCGACGATCGCGAAGTTCCAGCGCGAGCTGGGGCACATGGGGTACAAGTTCCAGTTCATCACGCTGGCCGGGTTCCACTCGCTGAACTTCGGCATGTTCGACCTGGCCCAGGGGTACGCGGCCGACGGCATGACCGCGTACGTCGAGCTGCAGGAGGCGGAGTTCGCCGCCGAGGCGCGCGGCTACACCGCGACGCGGCATCAGCGTGAGGTCGGCACCGGCTACTTCGACCTGGTCTCCACGGCCGTGGCGCCCGACTCCTCGACCACCGCGCTGCGCGGCTCCACCGAGGAAGAGCAGTTCGGGCACTAGGTTCCTCCGATCTCGCCGGCCACCTCCAGGGCATGGGACGGTTCCCCGGCGACCGGGCCGCGCCGGCTCCCAGCGCCGGCGCGGCCCGCTTTCACGTGCACCGGCCGCGCGCCCGACCTGCTCAGGGGGCGGTGGTGCCGCCCGTCGGGGTCGGGGTGGTCGTGACGGTGGGGGTCGGGCCGGGTGACTCGCCCGGTCCGTCCTGCGGGATCGTGGTGATCGAGCCGGAAGGTCGCGGGCAGTCCCGTCCGGCCGCGGCGTTGCCGCGTCTGCGGGCCGCCGGGTTCGCGCACTCCCCCGGGTCGTTCCCGCCCGGGTCGCCGGGCCCGAACGTGTGCGACGTCGGGACGACGCTCCGCCTGCGGTCGCGCTCGCGTCCGGGCGTGAGCACGGAGACCGGGCTGGTCGTACGGGTCCGCGTGACGAACACCGTGGGCGTGGCGGGCGACGGCAGCGCGGTCGTCGCCAGGCGTACCGGAGGCGGGTTCCTGGTCGTGATCGCGGGCCGCACGGTGGAGCCGGCGCTGCTCTGCGGCTGCACGGCGGGCGGGTCGGCGGGCAGGAGGGCGTCTCCTCCCATGGCCATCCCGTCCCCGGCCGAGGCCGCGATGACGGTGAGGGCCGCGATCGAGACCGTGGCCAGGGCGGCGAAGGTCGCGTGCGAGAGCTGCGCCCTCGACTTCGCCCTGCTCCCCCGCCCTCGCGCCCCGGACCGCCCTTTGCCCCCGGCGCGGCTCTCGGCGCGGTCCTCGGCGCGGTCCTCGTCCCGGCCGCCGCCCCGGCCCGTGGCAGCGCCGCCGGAACGCCCCCCGGAACCAGGGGCCGCGTCATCGGGACCGCCGCCGGAACCCTGGCCCCAGACGGATCCGGCTTCGGAACGGTCCATGAACGGGCCGTCCTCGTCTCCGGATGCCTCCGGGTCGCCGGGCGAGCGCGCCAACCGCACCAGCCCTCCCCCGGCCGGATACGGCACCGGCGTCCAGATCTCCGCCAGCACCTCCGCCACCGAGTGCCGCAGGTCCCACGGATCCCCGACCCCCCCGGCGGCCAGCAGCGCCCGCAGCAGGTCGGCGGCCCTCGGACGGTCGCCGGGCTCCTTGGCCAGGGCGGCCTCGACGGCGGGCCGCAGCAGGGCCGGCACGTTCTCCACGCGCGGCGGGTCGAAGAGGATGCGCCGGGTCAGCACGTCGGTCTCCCCGCCGCCGAACGGATGGTGCCCGCCGGCGGCGAAGGCCACCAGGCAGCCCCAGGCGAACACGTCGGAGGCGGGCACGGCGGACCCGCCCGTCAGCCGCTCGGGCGCGACCCATCCGGGGCTGCCCATGACCTGCCCGGCCTGCGTGTGCGCGGACAGCGTGTCCACGTCCCGGGCGATGCCGAAGTCGATGACCCGCGGGCCCCGCGGGGACAGCAGCACGTTGCCCGGCTTGAGGTCCCGGTGCACGAGCCCGGCCTCGTGCACGGCCACCAGCGCGGCGGCGACGCCGAGCGCCACCCCGTAGGCGAGGTCGGGCGGGAGGGGCCCCTCGGCCTTGACGACCTGGGAGAGCGCGGGGCCCGGGATGTACTCGGTGACCAGGTACGGGCGGTCCTCGTCGGTGCCGTCCTCCACGACGGCGGCGGTGCAGAACGGTACCAATCTCCGCGAGAAAGCCACTTCCTCGGCGAAGCGGGCCCGTAACGTGGCATCGTTGAGATGCACCGCATGCGGTGTCTTGAGGGCGACCAGGCCCCCTTGAGGGTGTTCGGCCAGATACACCACTCCCATCCCGCCGGTTCCCAGGCGGCCGAGGAGTAGATATCGGCCGATGATGACCGGGTCGCCCACCGTCAGCGGTCGCACTCCGGCAGGCATGTCCCTCGCCCCACGCGCCATCCGGGTTTCGCCTCTCCTGATCAGGGTCACGGCAAAGCACACTGTGGCGGCTCCCGTGGAGGCTTTCCGCATGTCTTACATAAGGGGTATTGGAGGTAAGGCTGTCATTCCCTCTAGGTAAGTAAATGCTGTGACATGGCGGTCTGAAGTGGCACTTCGCGCCTGCCGTGCCGGGCGGGATCAGGAGGCGATGGCGGCCGATTCCTCGGCCTCGACCTGGCGGTTCCACTCGCGCTTGACCTCGCGCCACGCCTCGTCGTCGACCCCGGTCCGCCAATAGCCGGAGATCGACAGCCGGTCGAGCCCGATCCCGCGCTCGATCCGCAGATGCCGGCGCAGTTCCTTCACGAACCCGGCCTCCCCGTGCACGAACGCGTGCACCTCACCCTCGGGGAACTCCAGCGCCCGCACCGCCTCCACCAGCCGCAGCCCCACGGGCCCGTCGCCCCGGTAGACCCAGGTCACGTGCGCCTCGGCGGCCGTGCCCAGCTTCTGCTCGTCCTCGGGCGCGTCCACCTCCACCAGCACGTACGCGGTGGCGTCCGCCGGCAGCGCCTCCAGCGAGGCCGCGATGGCCGGCAGCGCGCTCTCGTCGCCCACGAACAGATGCCAGCCCGCCTCAGGATCGGGCGCGTAGCCGCCGCCGGGACCCAGCATGAGCAGTTCGTCCCCGGGCGCCGCCCGCTCGGCCCACGGCCCGGCCAGGCCCTCGTCGCCGTGGACGACGAAGTCGAGGGTGAGCTCGCGGGTGTCGGGGTCCCAGGCGCGCACGGTGTAGGTGCGCAGGCGCGGCCACAGCTCGCGCGGCATCTGCTCGCGGCAGGTCTGCACGCTGAACGGCTGGGGGTAGTCGACCCCCTCGTACGGGAACACCAGCTTGACGTAGTGGTCGGTGAGCCCCGTCGTCGCGAAGTCCGCCAGCCCGTCGCCGCCCACGACGACGCGTACCATGTGGCGGGAGATGCGTTCGGTCCGCTGGACCACGCCCCGGTGATGATCCGTGCGCTTGTTCGCCATCGAACAGCCCCCTGGTGCGGTTAGGTATACCTAACCTTATACTGCCTTGGCCTCCTGGTGTATGCCAATCCCCTCATTCCGGACAGACGAAATGCCGGGCCGGTGAAATCTCAGGCCGCCGCCGAGCCGTCCGCGGGCATCGACGCCGAACCCACCGCCGCCAGGAACCGGGACACGTGCTCGAAGGCCAGCCGCGCCTCGGGCAGCACGTCGGCCAGGATCGGGAAGACGTGGGGCATCCGCGGCCACTCCTCGTAACGCACCGGCACCCCGGCCAGCCGCGCGCGCCTGGCCACCTGCCTGCCCTCGTCCCGCAGCACCTCGGTCGAGCCGGTCACGATCATGAGCGGCGGCAGGCCGGTGAAGTCCCCGTGCACCGGCGAGACCAGCGGGTCCCACGGGTCCAGCCCCGACGTCCACCGGCGCGCCAGCCAGCGCACCCGGCCGGCCGGCAGCATGGGGTCCTGCCAGCGGTTGGCCCGGCGCGGCACGTCGGTCAGGTCGGCCCACGGCGACAGGCAGATGGCCGCGCCCGGCAGCGGCGCGCCCTGGTCACGCAGGGCCAGCAGGGTCGCCAGGGTCAGGTGGCCGCCCGCGGAGTCGCCGGCCAGCACGACGTCCTCGGGTTCGAATCCCTGGCTCAGCAGGCAGTCGTAGGCGTCCAGCGCGTCGGCCAGCGAGTCCGCCAGCCGGTGCACCGGGCCCTGCCGGTAGTCGAGCGCCAGCACCGGCTGCCCGGCCGCCACCGACAGCCGCCAGGTGATGGACCGGTGCGTACGCGGCGAGCACGAGAAGTAGCCGCCGCCGTGGAAGTAGAGCACCACTTTGCCCTCGTCGAGATCCTGCCCGCCACGCACCCACTCCCCTCCGCACGCGGAGAAGGCCGCCGGCTCGATCGTCACGTGCCCAGGATGGGGCACCTTGACCATCCGGGTGAGGTCGTTCAGGCGGGCCGCCCCCGACAGGGCGAGGGGATGGCGCATCAGCAAACTGGAGGCCGGCTTGAGCGTGCCGCGCATGAGGCCGGTGAGCGCGCGGGCCTGCCAGCTCAAGGGGTAGCCGGGTATCACGTCCTTGTCGATGAGCATTCTCGACCCTCCGAGGATGATTCTTCCCCTGTTCAAGATCGTCCTACCCATCAGTAGGTAACTAATCTCTTACGCCCGCATTTCGGTCCTCGCCGCACGCGGAGGAACCGGGCTCGCGCCGGGTTTGTCCAGGATTAATCGCGTTGCGAGCCGCCACGCGGCCCCCCGATAATTCCGTGCTTCCCGATCGACCGACCCGTGCGCGGGTCCAAGCACGGTGCGCAACCGTGCCATCACTCCCTGGAGGTGCCAAACCATCCCGCTCTATGCCCGGCTCGTCCGGTACGGCTTCCGCAAGCACGCCACCTACGTCTGGGCGGCGCTCGCCGGCGCGTTCACCAACAGCGTCTTCGGCATCCTGCGCGCCTACATCCTCATCGCGCTGTGGCAGGCCCGCCCCGGCCTGGCCGGCTACGACATGACCGACGCCGTCACCTACTGCTTCGTCACGCAGGCGTTCATCGGCCCGATGCAGCTGTTCGGCGGCGGCCTCGGCCTGCCTGAACGCATCCGCAGCGGCGACATCGCGCTCGACCTGGTCCGCCCCGCGCCGCTGCAGGCCTGGACGCTCGCCGAGGACGCGGGCAGGGCCGCCTACCTGTTCCTCGTCCGCGGCATCCCGCCGATGCTGGTCGGCGCACTGGTGTTCGGCATCCACTTCCCTGACGGCCCCGGCCGATGGCTGGCCTTCCTGACCGGTTTCACGCTCGGCGTCGTCGTCAGTTTCGGCTGGCGCTACCTGATCGCGCTGTCGGTCTGCTGGCTCCTCGACGACCGCGGCGTGGCCGTCGTGTCGCTGGTCCTCAGCACGTTCTTCAGCGGCATGATGATCCCGCTGCACCTGTTCCCCGGCTGGCTCGGCGACCTGGCCGCGGTCCTGCCCTGGGCCGCCATGGTGCAGCTGCCCACGGACCTCTACCTGGGCCACGCGCCGGTGGCGCCGGCGCTCGCCCTCCAGGCGCTCTGGGCCGTGGTCCTGCTCGGGCTGGGCACGGCCGGCACCAGGGCGATCCGCCACAAGGTGGTGATCCAGGGTGGTTAGGACGTACTTCCTGCTGGTCTGGACGTGGACCAGGGCCGCCGCCGCGTACCCCGCCTCGTTCGCGCTGATGAGCGTGCTCGGCTTCGTCATCGCCGCGATCGACGTCGCCGTGATCCTGGTCGTCTTCGCCAACACCACCACGCTCGCGGGCTTCTCCCGCGACGAGGTCCTCTTCCTGTACGGGGCCGCCTCCCTGGCGTTCACCAGCTGCGACACGTTCGTCAGCAACCTCGACCGGGTCAGCGCGCACATCAAGGCCGGCACCCTCGACACGTTCCTGATCAGGCCGGTCGGCGCCTGGATCCAGCTCGCCACCGACCGGTTCCAGATCACCCGGATCGGCCGCATCCTCCAGTCCGCCCTGGTGCTCGGGTACGCGGTCACGGCGCTCGGCCTCGACCGGGAGCGCGTCTGGATGATCCCGGTCATGGTGCTCACCGGGATCGTCATCTTCGGGGCGCTGTGGACGCTCGCCGGCGCGGCGCAGTTCGTGCTGACCGACGCGCCGGAGGTGGTCAACGCCTTCACCTACGGCAGCTACCAGCTCACCCAGTATCCGCTCGGCATCTACGCCCGCGACGTGGTCAGGGGCGTGACGTACGTGCTCCCTCTGGCCTTCGTCAACTGGCAGCCGGGCCTGTACGTGCTGGGCCGCGACGATCCCTTCGGGACGCCCGAGTACACGCGTTTCGCCGGACCGGCCGCCGCGCTGGTCCTCGCCCTGGTGGCCGCGCTGGCCTGGCGGCAGGGCGTCCGGCACTACCGATCGACGGGGAGTTGACGTACATGATCGAGCTTGACCAGGTAGGACGGTCGTTCAAGGTGAAGCGGGACGTCGTGCACGCCGTGCGCGACCTGTCCTTCACCGTGTCGGCGGGCGAGTTCGTCGGCTACCTCGGGCCCAACGGCGCGGGCAAGTCCACCACGATCAAGATGTTGTGCGGCATCCTCACCCCCACCACGGGCCGGGTCCGGGTGGCCGGGCTGGAGCCGTCGCGCCGTCGCACCACGCTGGCCCGGCGCATCGGCGTCGTGTTCGGCCAGCGTACGACGCTGTGGTGGGACCTGCCGCTGAAGGACAGCTTCGAGCTGATCCGCCACCTCTACCGGGTGGAGCGCCGCGCCTTCACCGCGCGCTTGGCCGAGCTGACCGAGACGCTCGACCTGGGCGCCTTCCTGCGCACGCCGGTGCGTCAGCTGAGCCTCGGCCAGCGCATGCGCGGCGATCTGGCGGCGGCGCTGCTGCACGCGCCGGACGTGCTGGTGCTGGACGAGCCGACGATCGGGCTCGACGTGGTCAGCAAGAACGGCATCAGGGCGTTCCTCAAGCGGCTCAACGCCGAACGGGGCACGACCGTGCTGCTGACCACGCACGACCTCGGCGACATCGAGCGCCTGTGCCGCCGGGTCATGCTGATCGACCACGGGCGGCTGGCGTTCGACGGCACGCTCGACGACCTGATGGCCACGGCCCCCGAGGAGTCGTCGATCGAGGACGTGGTGACCCGCCTCTACACCGGCGGGTAGCGCCGCCGGTCAGTAGTAGCTGCCCTCCGGCGTGGTCTCGTAGTCCTCGTCAAGATCGTCGTCCTGCCGGCGCGACCAGCGCGACGGCATCAGGACGGGGATGAACAGGGCCACGCCGATCAGGGCGAGGACGCCGGTCGTGAGCATCGTCCTGGCGCCGAAGCCGGCGTCGCGGATGATCTGGTTGACCGAGGGCTCGGACGGGATCAGGGAGAGCGCCCGGTTCATGTCGAGTGCGTAGACGACCGTCCAGGCCAGCAGGACCATGGACGGGACGAACGTCGCCAGCGGCGAGATCCGGCCCGCCGTCACGAGCCCGAAGACCAGCCCGACGGCGGCCATCGCGCCCAGCGCGATCCAGATCTTCTGCATGTCGGGAGGGTTCGCCGCGGCGTTCCCGACGGCCTGCTGCACCGCCCAGCCCCCGCCCCCCAGCACGGCGACCGTCACCACAAGCCCGATGAGCAAACCACCTAAGTGCCGCAACGTTCTCACCTCTATGTCAACGTGGATCGGCACGACCCTAGCGACAAATGCCGATTTCGGACATGGCATTGGACAGCTTGGGACTTGAGGTCTCCAGCAACCCTGCCCCGTGAGAGCATGGGGCACACTCATGCGTGCGCAACTCCCCCTGAGGCTCGCGCGGACGGCCGCCTTCGCCGCCGTCTGCGGGGCTCTGGCCGCGCTCGCCCACGTCCTCGGCGGCGGATCGGCGCCCGCGCCGGCGACCGCCGCGCTCGGGTTCTGCGGCGTGGCCGCACTCGGGCTGGCGCTGGGCGGCAGGGAGCGCTCGGCGGGCACGATCAACCTGATGCTGGTCGGGGCGCAGCTGGGGCTGCACGAGCTGTTCGCGGGCGAGGGCGCCGCCTACGTGTCGGTGCACGGGCACGCCCAGGGCGGCCTGGCCGTCAACGCCGGCATGCTGCTCACGCACCTGACGGCGACAGTGATCACGGGCCTGTGGCTGTCGCGCGGCGAGGCCGCGCTGTGGTCGCTGCTGCGCCGCCTCGGCCGGCGGCTCACGCCGCTCGCGCCCGTGAGCGTTCCCGTCCCGCGGCCGTACGCGGCGATCGTGCACACCAGGGTCGTCCCGCTCCAGCCGGGGTTCCGGCACAGCGTGGCCAGGCGTGGTCCTCCACTTCCCGCCTGACCTTCTGACACCTGTCCCGCCCCCTGAACACCAAGTGGAGCCTTCCCATGTCCTTCGTACGCCGTGCGGCGACCGTGCTCGCCGCCACCACCGCCCTCACCGCCGGCCTGGCCCTGCCCGCGCTGGCCCACGTCACCGTCCAGCCCGGCACCGCCGAGGCGGGCGGGTTCACCAAGGTCGCCTTCCGGGTGCCCAACGAGCGTGACGACGCCTCGACCACCGAGGTCGCGGTCAGCTTCCCCGCCGACCACCCGCTGGCCTTCGTCTCCGTCAAGCCCGTGCCGGGGTGGAAGGTCAAGGTCACCGAGGGCGAGCTGCCCGCGCCGGTCAAGACCGAGTACGGCGAGCTGAAGGAGGCCGTCACCAAGGTCGTCTGGTCGGGCGGCAAGATCGCCCCTGGGGAGTTCCAGGAGTTCGAGGTGTCCATGGGGCAGTTGCCCAAGGGCGTCGACTCGCTGATGTTCCCGACGAAGCAGACGTACTCCGGCGGTGAGGTCGTGGACTGGGCGGATGCCCCCAAGACGGACGGCACGGAGGCCGAGCACCCGGCGCCGCTGCTCAAGCTGGGCCTGGGCGTCGACGGCGCCGCCTCCTCCGCTCCCGCGACCACCGCTCCCGCCGCCGCGGCGCCTACGTTGAGCCCGGTGGCCGGCGCGGCGTCGGCGTCCGCGGAGTCCTCGGACGGCACGGCCCGTCTGCTCGGCGGGGCCGGGCTGGTCGTGGGCGTCATCGGCGTGGTGGTCGGCTTCCTCGGCCTGCGCCGCCGCCCGTCCGCCTGACCCGCCCGTCCCAAGGCCGCTCCGGGCGCGCTCGCCAGGGCCCGGCTCGCGAAGTCACTCCGCCGGGCCCACCCTTTCCGGGCCCGGCCCGTCGCTGTCCCCGCGCCGCGTGCGCGGGGACGGCCGCCGTCAGGACGTGATGTCCTTGCCGGAGAAGCGCGCCCACGCGATCGTGCCGGACAGCAGGATGTAGGCCCCGAACGTGAGCAGCCCGTCCATCAGCGCCCCCGTGTCGATCGGGCTGCGCAGCACCGCGTCGAAGCTCGTGAACTTGGTCGGCAGCAGGTACGGCGTGATCGAGCTGAGCTCGGGGAAGGCCCGCAGCACCTGGCAGACGATGACCAGGATCACGGTGCCCGCGATGGCCCCGATGGAGACCTCGGTGAACACCGACAGCGTCAGCGCGATCGCGGCCAGCGCCGCCATGCCCGCGCCGACGTACCCGACGGTGATGGCGATGCGCACCAGGCCGTCCAGCATCGGGATCGTCGTCCCCGACAGCAGCGTCACGGGCCCGGCGGGGAACAGCGCCAGCCCCGTCAACAGCGCCGACAGCGCCACGACCGCCGTCACCGCGTAGGCGTAGACGACCGCGTTGAGGTATTTGACGGCCAGCAGCCGGGTGCGCCCGGCCGGCGCGGCGAGCAGGTAGCGCAGCGTCCCGCCGCCCGCCTCCCCCGCGATCGAGTCGCCCGCGACCACGCTGACGGCCACCGGCATCAGCAGCAGCACCAGGAACGAGAACGACGCGAACGTCAGCATCAGGCTGTTGCCCGCGACGGCCTGGACGATCCCGCCGACCCCGTCGTCGGAGCCGCCGACCAGGCGCAGGGCCAGGCCGACGACGACCGGCACCACGGCGAGCACGGCGAGGATCGCCAGGTTGCGCGGGCGGCGGAAGGTCAGGCCCAGCTCGGAGCGGAGCAGCCGCAGGAAGGCCCACGTCGCACGGGCCGCGGAGGCCCGCCCGGAGACCGGCTCCGACGCCTGTCCATAAGGCCCGGAAGGCCCGGAAGGTCCGGTCGTCGCGGGGTGATCGGCCGCGTAGTCCTCGGTGCGCTCGGTCGTCCGCATGGTCTCCGTCACCGGCACCAGGCCGGGCGTCCGCCGCGTGGCGGTCGAGGTCGCGCTTTCAGCCGTCGACATCGAAGCCCTCCCCTGTCAGTCCCACGAACACGTCCTCCAGGCTCGGCCGCACCACGGCCAGCCCTCGTACGGCCACGCCCTCCCCCACCAGAGCGGCGTTGATCTTCTCCGGCGCGTGCCCGCCCAGCTCCGCCAGGACCTGCCCGCCCTCGATCCGCACCTCGGCCAGGCCGAGCGACTCCAGCACGCGGGCCGCGCCGGCCCCGTCGGGCGTCTCCACCCGGATGCGGGTGACCAGCCCGCCGTTCAGCGAGGCGATCGTGCCCTGCGCGACGAGCTTGCCGGCGCGCATGATCGCGGCGTGCGTGCACATCTGCTCGACCTCGGCCAGCAGGTGCGAGGAGACGAAGACCGTGGTGCCGTCCGCGGCGATCTCCTTGACCAGCGCGCGCACCTCGCGCGTGCCCTGCGGGTCGAGCCCGTTGGTCGGCTCGTCCAGGATGAGCAGTTCGCGCGGGCCGAGCAGGGCGGCGGCGATGGCCAGGCGCTGGCGCATGCCGAGCGAGTAGTTGCGGTAGCGCTTGCCGGCCGCGGCCGACAGGCCGACCCGCTCCAGCGCCTCCTCGACGCGCCGCTTGACGGTGCCGCGGACCGCGTGCGGGTCGGCGGCGTCGAAGCGCATGAGGTTGGCCGTGCCCGACAGGTACGGGTAGAAGGCCGGGCCCTCGACCAGCGCGCCCACCTTGGGCAGGGCCTCCGCCTGCGGCAGCCCGAGCACGGAGTACTCGCCGGCCGTGGGCGCCACCAGGCCGAGCAGCATGCGGATCGTCGTGGTCTTGCCCGAGCCGTTGGGCCCCAGGAAGCCGAAGACGGAGCCGCGCGGCACCGCCAGGTCGAGGGCGTCCACCGCGACCTGGCCGCCGCGGAAGCGCTTGGTCAGTCCCTCGGTGACGATCGCGTCCCCGGAGGGCGGGGCCGCCCCGAAGGGCGCCCCCGCTTCCTGCATGACGGCGGTCACTTGGTGCCCGCCGCCTTGGTGATCTCCTCCGGAGTGACCGCGCCGACCAGGAGGCGGCCGTCGTCGGTCAGCAGGGCGGTGACAAGCTTGGTCTTGATCAGCTTGCCCGAGCCCCACGTGCCGCTCACCGGGGTGGCGGACTTGAGCACGCCGTCCAGCAGCGCCTGCGGGTCGGCCCCGTCGCCGAGGCCGTCGGGCCGCTCGGACGCGTCGGGCTTCGCGGCGGTCAGGTCCGACAGCGAGAACGGGATCACGGCCACGCTCGCCCAGCCGTCGCCGACGACCTTGGCCTCGCCCGCGACCCGCTCGGCCCGCTCGGCGTGCTCTTCGGCCCGCTTCTCGTGCATCTCGTCCAGGCCGATCGTCTTCTCCTCCACCTTGGCGCCCGCGGGCGGGGTGAAGGTGAAGTTCTCGGCGGCCGGCGGCGTGAACGTGATCTGGGTGAAGCCGAGCTGGAAGGCCGGCTCGGCCGAGCCCTTGGCGTACACCTGGACCTGGAGCGGGACGTACGTCTCGCCGTCGAGCGCGATCCGCACCTCCTGCACCAGGGAGCCCTCCTCCTTGGGCGACAGCACGAGCTGGTAGACCGGGCGGCCCGCCACCTCGGCGTTGTTGATCACCCGGACCGCGGTGTGCTCGTCGGCGTTGGCCAGCACCCGCGCGGCCACCTGCTGCGGGGTCAGGTCACTGGCCTGCGGCACCGGCGTGGCCGGCGTGTGCGTGTCGCCCTTCTTGATGGTCAGCTTGGTAGCGGTGTTGGTGGCGCTGTCCCAGTACCAGCCCTCGCCGCCGTTCACGATCAGGTTGGTCTCGTTCAGCTGGGTCGGCATGGCCACCCTCAGCTTGTCGGCGGCGCCGTACCAGACCTTCACCTCGTGCGAGCCCGACAGCAGGCTCAGCGGCGAGGCCGGTCCGGACGACGGCAGCGCCGGCAGGCCGAGCGAGGCCGTCTGCTGCACCGTGCCGGACATCGGTGCGATGCCGCCCTCCTTGTGGGTGGCCGCCACGGCGTCGGCCAGCAGTTGCGCCGCCGAACGTGCCGGCAGCGTGGGCTCGCCGCTCACGGCGGCGATGACGGGGCCGGCGCCGATCGCGGCTCCGATCACGGCCGCTGCCGCGATCGGGACTCCCCACCTCACGAACGTGCCTCTGCGCATTTCACTCCTTAACGGTATGTCGATGCTCAGAGCCTGCGTCATGGATCCTGTGGCAGACCTGAGACAGTCTGAGATGGCTCTCAGCCTTCTCAGCGTTGTCTCAGGGCCGGAACAGGAGAATCGCCACATGAGGGTACTTGTCGTCGAGGACGAGCGGCGGATGGCCGCCGCGCTCCAGCGGGGGCTCCAAGCCGAGGGTTTCGCCGTGGACCTCGCGCACGACGGCGAGGAGGGCCTGTACGCGGCCAGGCAGGGTGACTACGACGTCGTGGTGCTGGACATCATGCTGCCCCGGCTGTCGGGCTACAACGTGTGCAAGCAGCTACGCGCCGAGGAGAACTGGGTGCCGATCCTGATGTTGTCGGCCAAGGACGGCGAGTACGACATGGCCGACGGCCTCGACCTGGGCGCCGACGACTACCTGACCAAGCCGTTCTCGTACGTGGTGCTGGTGGCCCGGCTGCGGGCGCTGATGCGGCGCGACGCCGGTCGGCGGCCGTCGGTGCTGACCGCCGGGGACCTGTCGCTGGATCCGGCCAGGCGCAAGGTGGAGCGCGGGGAGAGGCCGATCGAGCTGACGCCCAGGGAGTTCGCGCTGCTGGAATACCTGATGCGGCGGCGCGACGAGGTGGTGTCGAAGTCGGAGATCCTGGAGCACGTGTGGGACACCTTCGACACCGACCCCAACGTGGTCGAGGTCTACGTCGGCTACCTGCGCCGCAAGATCGACGCCCCGTTCGGCAAGAATTCGCTGCAGACCGTGCGCGGCGCGGGCTACCGGCTGGCGGGCGACGGTGGCTGACTCGCCGCTGGCCTGGTGGCGGCGGCAGGGGCTGCGGTTCAGGCTCACGGTGGCCGCCGCGGCCGTGCTCGCGCTGGCGCTCGCCCTGTCGGCCTCGGTGCTGGTGAGCGCGCTGGAGCGGGCCCTGATGAGCACCGTGGACGAGACCACCAGGCAGCAGGCTCAGGCCGTCCGCGTGGCGGCCGACGCGGGCACGCTGACCAGCCCGATCACCACCCACGACGGCACGCTCGTGCAGGTCATCGACGCCCGGGGCCGGATCACGCACGTCACGTACGGCACCGACCGGCTGGTGCCGCTGCTGGACGCGTCGGCCAGGGCGAAGGTGCTGGCGAAGAGGGAGGCGACGCTGCTGGACGGGCGGCCCTACGCCATCCCCGGGTTCCTGCGGGTCATCGTGCTGCGCGCGGACCGGGGGCAGACGGTGGTGGCGGCCAGGCCCATCTCCGAGATCCAGACCAGCCTCGTCACGGCCGGGCGGGTGCTGCTGGTCGGCACGCCTGCGCTGGTGGTGCTGCTGGCGGTGGCGAGCTGGCTGATGATCGGCCGGACGCTGCGCCCGATCGCGGCGCTGCGCAAGGGCGCGGCCGACATCACGCACACGGCCAGGTCGCGCCGGCTGCCGGTGCCCGAGTCGCGGGACGAGGTGCACTCGCTGGCGACCACGCTGAACGGCATGCTGTCGCGGCTGGAGGAGGCCGAGCAGCGCCAGCGGGCGCTGGTCTCCGACGCCGCCCACGAGCTGCGCAGCCCGCTGGCCAGCATCCGGCTGCAGCTTGAGGTGGCTCTCGGCCATCCGGACGGCCAGGACTGGCGCGAGACGGCGGAGGGCGTGCTGGAGGACACCATGCGGCTGTCCCGGCTGGCCGAGGACCTGCTCGCGCTGGCCAGGCTGGACGAGCGCGGCGGCGTGCCCGCGCGGCGCGAGCCGGTCGACCTCGACGAGGTGGTGCGGCAGACCGCCGACCGCTACGCCGAGGCCCGGCTGACGGTCTGCGACCCGGTCGTGGTCCGCGGCGACGCGCTCGACCTCAGCCGGGTGCTGACGAACCTCATGGACAACGCCGTACGCCACACCGCCTCCAAGGTCGAGGTGGCGCTGACCGCCGACGGTGTCCTGACGGTCACCGACGACGGTCCCGGCATTCCCGCGCAGGACCGCGAACGGGTCTTCAACCGCTTCACCCGGCTCGACACCGGGCGCAGCCGCGACGAGGGCGGGGCCGGGCTGGGCCTGGCCATCGTCAGGGAGACCGTGCGGGCGCACGGCGGGACGGTGTCGCTCGAAGACGCCGAGCCGGGACTGCGGGTGGTGGTCACCCTGCCCGTCGCCCGCGACTGATCCCGGCAGGGGACCGCGCGGGCCGGAACCTGTACGCCGTGGCGCGGGCCGGGACCTGACGGCGTCGCGTGCGTTCGCCTGGCGGGCGTCGCGAGAGCGAGACCGGTTGTGTCCTGTCGGAGGCGGGACCCTGGTCAGCCGGCGGGCCGCGTGCTAGGCACGAGGCATGCGCGTATCACGGGTGCTGGTTCGCGGGGAGGTGCTGCGGATCAGGAGCTGACAGCGGATTCCGGTGACCCTCAGGGGCACGGCGTCGTCGCCGGGCCCCCTGGGCTCGGTGTGTGCCAAGCCCTGTCAGTTGATCATGGTGCGGATCTTCGGGGATGGATTCCGGGGACGGGCATGGAGCGTTCCGAAAGTGGTCAGGCGGCTGTCCCCTTTTCTGCGGTGGCCAGGAAGTCCTGGGCGATGAGCGGCAGGCGGCGGCGGGCGTGCACGACCGCGATGACGCGGCGCACAGCGGGTTCGAGCGAGCGCACCACCAGGCCCGCGCGTCCGGCCTGCTCGGCCATCCCGCGGTACCACAGCAGCGAGGCCTGCCCGGCGCGTACGGCGTTGAGCCAGCCGTTGCGTTCGTCGGTCTCGAGAACGACGACCGGGGTGACCGCGTACTTGCCGAACATGGCGTCGAGGTCCCTGCGCCGCATGCTGCCGCGGGCGGGCAGCGCCAGGCGCATGCCGTGCAGCTTGCCCATCGGCACCGGGTTGGGCAGTTCCAGCCCCGGCGGCGAGATCAGCACGATCTCCTGGCGTTCGAGCGGATGGGTGATGAGGTCGGTGGGCACGGGAAGGTCGGTGAGACCCAGATCGGCCCGCTGATCCCGGATGGCGCTGACGACGCCGTCACGGCCGTCGCAGCGGACGATGTGCACGCGCACCCCCGGATGCTCGGCCGCGTAGGCGGGGAGCAGCCGTCCGGCGAGGCCGGGTTCGAGGCTCGGGGTGGCGGCGATGCGGAGCTCCGCCTCGGTGGCCGTGCTCTGGTTGGCCAGGCCCTCGATCTCGTGGACCGCGTCGAGCGCCTCCCTCGCCAGCTTGACCACCCGGCGTCCCTGCGCGGTGACGACCACCCCGCGTCCGGAACGGGCGAAGAGCGTCATGCCGAGCTCACGCTCGAGATCGCGGATCGCGCGAGACAGCGCAGGCTGCGCGATGTAGAGCGATCTGGCCGCGTCGGTCATGGTGCGGTGCTCCGCTGTCGCGACCACATAGCGGAGCTGCTGGAGATTCATGCCAAAGAAGCTAGGACACCGCCCGCCGCCGGGACCGGGAGATAGCGGAGATCACCTCGAATGATTTCGGACTGTAACCGAGCACAGCTACATCCGTGACGGGTGTTAAATCAGTATGCTTTTGCCCCAAATTTGCCAAGGGTCCGACAAGTCGCGTCGCAAACCAGGCATTGCAGTCAACGGGGTAAACGGGGAGACAAGGTGACAGGGAACGGGCAGTATCCACCCCCGCCACATGGGCCAGGACAGCCACAGCGGCCACCCTCGTTGCCCTGGCCGCCGCCCGGTTACCGGCAGCCGGGCGGGGGGGGGCAGGGCGCTCCCCCGCCACCGCCGCCTCCCCCACCGCCGCCGCCGCGGGGGAATCCGTACCATCCCGCGCCGACGCGGCCGCTGGAGCAGCCGTACCCGCAACACGGCCAGCCGCCCTACGGGCCGCCGCAGGGACCCCCGCAGGGCCGGCAGTACGGACCTCCGCAGTACGGTCCTGGGCCGGGATACCCGCCGCCCCCTCCGCCGACGCCGCCCCCGATGCCGCCGCCCATGCCGCCGCAGCAGTGGCAGCGGCCGCCGCAGAAGAAGTCGGGGATGGGCGTCGCGGGGGTGCTCGGCGCGATCTTCGGCTCGCTGGCGGCGGTCTTCGTGCTGCTCGTCATCGCGGTCGCGGCGATCGGCAGCTCGTCGAGCTCGGACACCTCGAACCCGGTCGCGATCCCGACGTACGACCCCGACGACGACTACGAGCCCGATCCGTACTCCAGCGACGGGCCCACGCGCCCCAGCGAGCGTCCCACGGAGCGCCCTACCGAGCGGCCTACCGAGCGCCCGACCCAGCGGCCGACCCAGCGGCCGACGACGCGGGTCACGCCGCCCGCCAGGGTGTCGGTCAACACGAGCCTGAAGAACAACACGATGTACCGGGCCGGCTCGCTGCCCCGGCTCAACTGCCGCGGCGGCAACATCAACCAGTTCAACCACAGCCAGCTCAAGGCGCTGATCCTGAAGACCGGCAGGTGCATGGACAAGGCGTGGCAGCCGATCCTGGAGAAGCAGGGCATCCAGTTCCGCCCGCCCAGCTACGCCATCGCGTCCAGGAAGGGCAGGGGCGCCTGCGGCGACTATCCGTCGCCGGGGAGCATGGTGCCGTACTACTGCCCGCGCAACAGCACCATCTACGCCTCCACCTCGGCCCTGGCCTCGGGCGTCGGCAACTCCCCCGGGTACGGCGAGATCATCAGCTGGCACGGCGGCACCATCAGCATGATGGCCCACGAGTACGGCCACCACGTCCAGAACATCACCGGCCTGATGAACTCCTGGTGGTCCTCGACCCTCGACTCCGGCAGCCAGAGCGGCAAGCTGGCGCTGAGCCGCCGGCTGGAGCTGCAGGCCACCTGCTTCGCCGGCATGTGGATGCGGTCGGTGGCGTCGTCGTACCCGGTGAGCACCTCCCAGCGCAGCCGGTTGTTCTGGTTCTACGGTCAGGTCGGCGACTGGCCGGGCCGGCCGCGCGATCACGGCAAGCCGGTGAACAACAATCGCTGGTTCCGTCAGGGGTGGGAGAGAAGCAAGACATACCAGTGCAATACATGGCTGGCGCCCTCGTCGACGGTCTCCTGACAGCCGCGTGGCGTTCATCTCATGTTGAGCACATGTCTCTGTTGTCCAGATATGGGGACTAGAATCCTGGCAATCTTGTGCCCATCGGGGGGCAAACGTCAGTTTTGCCTGGTAGGCGTGTAAGGAGCCGGGTGTGAGCAAGCGCGATGGGGTAGACACCGTGCCAGAAGGCAAGAAACGGCGCCCCATCCGACGAACGCGGCCGAACGCCCAGCGGGGCGCCGGCCGCCCCTCGGGCGCGCCAGCCTCCCCGCGCTTCGCCAAGCCACTGACGCCCGGCGCGGTCCTCGGCTGGACCGCCCTGTCGGCCATCGTGCCCGGCGCCGCTCACCTGCGGGCCGGGCACCGCCGTACCGGGCTGATCCTCGTCAGCGTGTACGCGGTGCTGCTGCTGGCGGTCCTGGCCTACGGCCTGAGCGTAGCGGGCGACCTGTCGAACGCGGCCGGGCTGGCCGGCGACGGGGCGATGCTCGGGGTGGTCATCGGCGCCTCGGTGCTGGCCCTGGCCTGGTTCGCCCTGCTGGTGACCTCCTACGTGGCGCTGGGGCCGAACAAGCTGCCCCAGCAGGGCCAGATCTTCACCGGCATCGCGGTGGGCCTGCTCTGCGTGACCGTCATGTCGCCGTTCGCGCTCGCCGCCAACAGCGTGCTGACCGTGCGCGACGCGGTCGGCGCGATCTTCCCCTCGGAGCCCGACGCCGACACGCCCACCGTCGCCCAGAACCCGGAGGACCCCTGGGACGGCAAGGAGCGGGTCAACTTCCTGCTCATCGGCGGCGACGCGGCCGGCAACAGGACCGGCGTGCGCACCGACAGCATGAACGTGGCCAGCGTGGACCTCAAGACCGGCACCACCGTGCTGTTCAGTCTCCCGCGCAACCTCCAGCACGTCCGCTTCCCCCCGTCCTCGCCGCTGCACAAGCAGTTCCCGAACGGCTTCATGGCGGAACTGCCCAACGGCGGCCTGCTCAACGAGGTCTGGCAGTACGCCAACGACAACCCCCAGCTCATGGGCGGCCGGAACAAGGGCCCGCGGGCGCTGATGGACGCCATCGGCTACACGCTGAACCTCAAGATCGACTACTACATGCTGATGAACATGTACGGCTTCGCCGATCTGGTGGACGCCATCGGCGGCCTGCGGATCAAGGTGGAGCAGGACGTCAAGTGGGGCGGCCTGTACGGCACCGCCGGCGTCATCAAGGCCGGCGAGCGCAAGCTGACCGGCGAGCAGGCCCTCTGGTACGGCCGCTCCCGCGTCGGCAGCGACGACTTCTCCCGGATGGGCCGCCAGCGCTGCGTCATCGGCGCCTTCGCGCAGCAGGCCACGCCCACGGTGATCCTCACCCGGTTCAACAAGATCGCCGGCGCGGCCAAGAAGCTGGCCCAGACGAACATCCCCCGGCACCTGGTGCAGCCGCTCCTCGAACTGGCCGTCAAGGTCAAGGGAGCCAAGATCACCAGTCTGCAGTTCGTGCCGCCGGAGTTCTACTCGGGCCGGCCGGACTGGGCCAAGATCCGTACGGCCACCAAGAAGGCGATCAACGACTCGCTGCGCCCGGCCCGGCAGGCGCAGACGGCCAATGTCAGCGCCTCCCCGAGCGTGGCGGCGTCGAGGGCCCGTACGGCGACGCCGCAGCGGCCCACGCAGACGCCCACCCGCAACTCGCAGCGAGCCGGCGCCAAGGGACTCGACGAGCTCTGCGGCCTCTGACCCCAGCTTCTGGAAGGGGCCAGGAGCGTGGTCAGGGGGTAGCACCGGCCAAGGAAGGGCCCGGAGAGTCAGCCGAACGTCACAGGGAGGCTCACGGGCCCGCGCACGGTCAGGCTGGCACGCCAGCGCAGGCGCTCCGGCGGCACCGCGAGGGCCAGCCCCGGCAGCCGGACGACCTCACTCAGCGCGGCGCGGCCGGTGAGGCGGGCCAGCAGCGCGCCCAGGCAGTAGTGCGGCCCGTGGCCGAAGCCGAGGTGGGCGTTGTCCGTCCGGGTGAGGTCGGGCAGGTCGGGGTCGGCGAAGCGGCGCGGGTCGCGATTGGCGGCGGCCAGCGCCACCAGGATCGGCCGGCCGGCGGGAAGGAGCACCCCGCCCAGCTCCACCGGCTCCAGCGGGAAGCGCCAGGTGGCCAGCTCGACCGGGCCGTCGTGGCGCAGCAGCTCCTCCACGGCCTGCTCGATCAGCTCGGGCCTGGCCCGCAGCAGCTCCAGCTGCCCGGGGTGGCGCAGCAGCGTGTACGTGCCCAGCCCGATCAGCCCGACGGTCGTCTCGTGCCCGGCGACGAGCAGCAGGAAGATCATCGACAGCAGCTCGTCCTCACCGAGCCGGTCGCCGTCGAGCGCGGCGGCGGCGATCGTGCTGATGAGGTCGTCGCCCGGCGCGTGCCGCCTGCCTTCGACCAGCCCGCGCACGTAACCGGCCAGCGCCCGCAGCGCCTCGGGCCGGCTCTCCCCCGCCACCGCCTCCGACGACACCACCGCCGTGGTCCACCGCTGGAAGTCCGTACGGTCGGCCATCGGCACGCCCAGCACGTCGCAGAGCACCCCCGACTGCAGCGGCGCGGCGAAGCCGGCCACCAGGTCGTCGCCTGAGACCAGGCCGGCGGCGAGCGCGCGGGCCGCCTCCTCGATCCCCGGCCGCAGCTCCGCCAGCCGGCGCGGGGTGAAGAAGCCGGAGACCAGGCGGCGCAGCCGGGTGTGCTCGGGCGGGTCGGTGGTGAGCAGATGGGTGCCGAGCCCGGCCCGGTCCTCCAGCGGCCGGCCGCGCCCCGCCTCCTGCCAGTCGGCGGGCGCGTGCCGCGGGTCCTTGCTCAGCCTCGGGTCGGCGAGCGCGGCCCTGGCGTCGTCGTAGCGGGTCACCAGCCAGCCGTACAGGCCGCCGCGGAGTTTCACGAGATGCGGGGCGCCCGACTCGCGCAGCCGGGCGTAGGCGGGATAGGGGTCGGCGAGCAGCCCTTCGTGACCGGGCAGCATCTCCTCCAGCATGCGTCCTCTCCGGGTGGGTCGATCCGACGTCGGAACGGGGTCGCGCGGAATCCGGTCATGTCATGAAAGCGGCCCGCGGGGCGGCGCGGCAACCCGCGGGCCGATTCCCCGGCTGTTCGCCGAGCCGTCCCGAAATTCCCGCGGCGAGTGCGGCGCTCACCCGGCCGGGCCAGGAGTTCCGGGAATCGCACGGGTGTCGCCGGGCCGGCCGAGCCCCGGCGACGGGGAAGAGGAATTTCCCCTCTTCAACGGACGATCACCCTTATCGGAGCGAACCCGATATCTCCACCTCACCTCGCGACCGGCGACAAATCAACCTCCGGAAGAACGAATATCCTGACCGGCGGTCAATCAATTGTCGAAGTCAATTCCATTATTCTCGGACGGCCGGTCACACCAGGGCGGCATCCTTCTTCGGCAGCAGGACGAGCGCGCCGACGTAGAGCAGGGCCGCCACGATGAGCAGGCCCTTGTAGCCGATCACCAGCGCCACGTACTCCAGGCAGCCGCCGACCATGGCGCCGAGCAGGTTCGCGCCGAAGGAGGTGGTGGCGTCGGCCGTCTCGGCGAAGCGCTTGGCGAAGATCACGTTGGCGGCGAAGATCGGCAGGAACGCCACCGTCACGGCGGCCACCGCGCGCACCGGGAGCGGCAGGCCGAGCAGCCACTCGTTCGGCACGAGCCAGGCCAGCAGCAGCCCGGCGAAGAGCACGCCGTACATGACGGGCAGGGGCGGGACGCGGAAGCGGCGGGTCACCTCGACGGCGGCGAGCACCGCGACGAGCACGCCGGCGAAGACGATCGCGTTGACCACCCAGGTCGTGCCGAACAGCAGCGCGAACCCGGTCACGCTCTTGGTCTCCAGCAGCATGAACCCGACGCCCAGCAGGAACAGGTCCGCGTACGGGCGCATCCGCTGGTAGGGGCCCGCCACCACGCGCACGGCGAGCAGGCTGACGATGAGGATCAGGCCGAGCGTGATGACGTAGATCGGCGGGATCGTGGCGTCCTTGAGGTAGAGGAAGGGCCGGTCGTCGCCGGCCGGCTCCGGGGTGCCCGCGGCGGCGCCCGGCCATTCGGTGGCGCAGCGCTGGTCGGTGGCGGCCAGGCCGGCGGTGATCACGGCCTGCTGCCCGGCGGTGCTGACCACGTCCACGCACGGCTTGTGGCCGAACGCGCGCTGCATGGTCGAGGCGAGCCGGTCGACCAGCCAGCTCTCCCGGTAGTAGTTGTACATCGAGAAGGTGCCACCGGGCCGCAGGTGGGCGCGGGCGGCCCGCATGGCCTCCTCGGTGAACAGGTAGCTCTCCAGGCGCAGCGAGCTGGCGCCGGAGACGAGGGTGAGCGAGTCGGGCAGGGCGAAGAGGATCAGGTCGTACTTGTCGCCGGTGCGCTCCAGGAAGGCGCGGCCGTCGGTGACGTGGGTGGTGACGCGCGGGTCGCCGTAGGGCCGGTCGGGGTGGACGGAGCCGCCGAGCTCGCGCAGCTTGGGGTCGATCTCCACGGCGTCGACCCTGCTCGCGCCCTTGGACAGGGCGATGGCCACGTCGGTGCCGCTGCCCGCGCCGACGATGAGCACGTCCTTCGGGGGCTTGGTGGTGCGCTCGTACGGCAGGCCGTACTGGGCCTCCCACTGCAGGCGCGCGGCGGCGGGCACGGCCTGCTGGTGCGGGATGCCGTTGACCGCGATGTCGGTGACGGGGATGCCGAGCTGCTGCAGCTGCCGGGTGGTGACCTTGTAGTACGGCGACCAGATCGCCCCGGCGGTGAGCGTCTCGGCCAGCAGCAGCCCGACCACGGCCACGGACGGCACGCTCACCAGCAGCACGTAGAGCGTGCGCGGCCGGGGCACCAGGAGCACGCCGTAGCAGGCGGCCGCGATCAGCCCCCAGAACACCGGCGGGGCGCTCAGGAACGACAGCGCCGTGAACGCCGCGATGCCGGTGAGGCTGCCGATGAGGTCGTAGCGGTAGGCCTCAAGGCGGGGCAGCTCGGGGAAGCAGCGCCCGACCAGCTCGGCGGGCCCCATCAGCACCACGGCGGCGGCGCAGAAGATCACCGGCAGGATCGCCCAGGCGGGCGGCCCGCTGGTGGACAGGCTCGTCCAGTACAGGACGCCCTCGGTGTTGCGGTCGACGGTGACGGGGAAGGTCAGCACCACGATGACGAGCAGGGCGAGCACGACGGGCGAGTAGTAGGGCTGCCGCCGCGAGCGCCCCACGCGCAGGAAGCCGAGCCCGATGCCGAGAAACGACCCGAGCAGCACGAAATTGGTGAAATAGCTGAGGTGGACGATGTTGGACCCGGTCCACCTGATCAGCGCCAGCTCCAGGAAGAGCATGAAGGCACTGGCGAGGATGAGCCTCGGCCGCACGGCCAGCCAGTGTGCTTTTTCTCCGTCGTCGACCGGCTTCTGCGCCTGGAGCGTCATGATGCCTCACCGTAGTGAACGGACGGAGAACAAGGAAGTCCGACGCCCCGGGAGAAATGCCGGTCGCGCCACGGTGAACGGGGGTGTTCGCCCCTTCCTCACTCCTGTTCGCGGCCGAACACCCGGGTGCCGATCGTCAGGCTGATCGCGGCGAAGACGACGGTGACCGCCACGCCGGCGGCCACGGTGCCGGTCGCGTACCGGCCGGCGAACAGGTCGCGCAGCGCCTCCAGCACGTAGCGGAACGGGCTGAGGTAGGACAGGCCGTCGAGCCAGCCCGGCGCCATCGACATCGGCAGCAGCGCGCCGGACAGCAGGATCAGCGGCATCACGGCGGTGCTCATCACCGGCGGGAAGAGGTGCTCGTCGATCGTCAGCGCGATCGCGTACGACAGCGCGGCCAGGCTCGCCCCCAGCACGACGACCAGCGCGAACCCGGCCGCGAGCCCGCCCGCGGGCGCCCGCAGGCCGAGGGCGAAGGCCACCGCGAGCAGCAGCGCCGTCTGCAGGACCAGCGTGACGACGTTGGTGAGCACCCGCCCGAGCAGCAGCGCCAGCCGGCTGGCCGGGGTGACGCGCATCCGCTCCAGCACGCCCGTGCGCTTGTCGAAGACCACCCCGAACCCGGCCATGCCCGTGCTCAGCAGCCCGAGCTGGAGGATCAGGCCGGGCACCAGCGTCTCCCACGTGCCGAACGTGGCGAAGATGGGCCCGAACAGCACCAGGAACAGCAGCGGCTGGATCGCGCCGAACGCGATGCCGACCTTCTGCCGCAGGGTGACGCTCAGGCCGTGGCGGAACAGCACCCAGGTCTCGCGCGGCATCAGTTCTCCTTCCCGGTCAGCACGCCGCCCTGCTCGCGCAGCGACCTGCCGGTGATGTCGAGGAACACGTCGTCGAGCGTTCGCCCGCCGGTCTTGAGCTCGGCGGGCGCGCCCTCGGCCACGATGCGGCCGTCGTCGATGATCAGCACCCGGTCGCAGAGCGCGTCGGCCTCGTCCAGGTAGTGGGTGCTCAGGAACACCGTCATGCCCTGGCCCGCGCGCAGCGAGCGGATGAGGTCCCACAGGTTGGCCCGGCTCTGCGGGTCCAGGCCGGTGGTCGGCTCGTCGAGGAAGAGCAGCGCCGGGTCGTGCAGCAGGGCGAACGCGAGGTCGAAGCGGCGGCGCTGCCCGCCCGACAGGGCGGCGGGGAACGTGGTCTCCAGCCCGGTGAGCTCCAGCCGGGCCAGCACCTCCTCCGCCCTGGCGGCGACCTCGCGCCGGCTCAGGCCGTACAGCATGCCCTGCAGCTCCAGCTCGCCCTTCACCGGCGAGACGGGGGGCATGGCGCCGCTCTGCGCGACGTAGCCGATGCGGCGGCGCACCTGCTTCGGCGCGCCGATCAGGTCGTGGCCGGCCACTGTCGCGGTGCCGGCCGTGGGGCGCAGCAGCGTGGTCAGCAGGCGCATCGTCGTGGTCTTGCCGGCGCCGTTCGGGCCGAGGAAGCCGACGATCTCGCCCGGTTCCACGGAGATGTCGACGCCTCTGACGGCCTCGTTGCCGCCCTTGAAGGTCTTGCTCAGACCCTTGGTCTTGATCATTTCATCGCCTCCAAAATTTAAGTAACCACAATTTTAGAGTCACTGCAAATTGGATAGGATGAGGGCATGGCGGAAGGGCTGCGGGAGCGGAAGAAGCGCGAGACGCGGGAGCGCATCTCCGACGTCGCGACGGGCCTGTTCCTGGCCCGGGGGTTCGACAACGTGACGGTGGCCGAGGTGGCGCAGGCCGCCGACGTGTCGGTCAACACGGTCTTCAACTACTTCAGCACGAAGGAGGACCTGTTCGCCGACCGCTACGACCTGGTGGTGGACCTGCCGCAGCAGGTGCTGCGCGAGCGCGAGCCGGGCGAGGGCGTGGTGCGCGCGTTCAGGCGCGACTACCTCGGCGCGATCGAGACGCGCGACTGGCGCTACGGGCTCAACGCGGGCAACGACGCCTTCTCCCGCGTGATCAACGACAGTCCCGCGCTGACCGCGCGGCTGCGCGACGTGCATCTGCAGCGGGAGCGGGGCCTGGCGCGGGCGCTGGCCGGCGAGCTGGGCGCCGGCTCCGGCGACGTCGTGCCCCGGGTCGCGGCGGCGCAGATCCTGGCCGTCACGCGGATCCTGAGCGAGCGCGCCCTGGCCATGATGCTCGACGGCGAGCCGTGGGAGAAGATCGGGCCGCTGCTGACGGCCCAGGCCCAGCAGGCGTTCGACCTGCTGGAGCAGGGGCTGGGCGATCTGTAGCGCTACATGTCCGACAGCGCGCCGAGCAGGCCGAACATCAGGCCGATGGCCACCAGGCCCAGGCTGAAGATCAGCAGCGCGCTGCTGATCATGCCGCAGATGCGGCCGGCCTGCACATGGCCGCGGTTTTCGTAGAAATAGCCGCTGTCGTCGATCTCACGCAGCGCCTTGTTGCCCATCGACCAGGCGAAGGGGCCGATGAACGAGCACACCACCAGGCTCAAGATCCCCAGGACGAGGATGGTGGTGCCGTTGGGGTGGCTCTGCGGCACGGGACCGTAGGAGCCGGCGCCGTAGTCGGGATAGGACATGATCGTTTGATCCCCCACATCGACAAGTCAGGGGGGCTTTATACCACAGTCTCTAGGTTGATCATCTTGCGTCATCATGGTGCGGACCTGATCCATCTTGAGGAGCCTGCACCCGTGCGCGAACGCACTCGAGCCCTGCTCGCCCATCGGCATTTCCAGCGGTTCATCATCGGCCTCATCGTGCTGAACGCGGCCACGCTCGGCATGGAGACCTTCCCTCCCCTGGTCGAGCGGTACGGCACCCTGCTCACCGTGGTCGATCACCTCGCGCTCTACATCTTCGCCGCCGAGCTGATCGCCAAGATCTACGTCGAGCGCGCCACCTTCGTGCGCGACCCGTGGAACATCTTCGACACGATCATCGTCGGCATCGCCTTCGCCTCCACGACCGGCAGCCTGTCGGTGCTGCGCGCGCTGCGCATCCTGCGGGTGCTGCGGCTGCTGTCGGTCGTGCCCAGCCTGCGCCGCGTCGTCTCGGCGCTGCTGCGCGCGATGCCGGGGATGAGCTCGATCGTGGTGCTGCTGTCGCTGGTGCTGTACGTCGCCGCCGTCATGGCCACGAAGCTGTACGGCCAGACCGCGCCCGACCGCTTCGGCGACCTGCCGACCTCGCTGTTCACCCTCTACCAGACGATGACGGGCGACGACTGGGGCAACATCGCCAGGGAGGTGATGAGCCGGCACCCGACGGCGTGGATCTTCTTCACCATCTTCATCCTCGTGTGCACGTTCGTCGTGCTGAACCTCTTCCTGGCGGTCGTGGTGAGCGCCATGGACGAGGAGAACGAGGAGGAACGCGCCGAGGAGCGGGCGGAGCGGGCCGAGGAGCTGGCGGCGATCGAGGACACCACGGCGCACACGCAACGGATCCTGGACGAGCTGGCCGCCCTGCGCGACGAGGTCGCCCACCTGCGCAAGCAGTGGCCGAACGGGGCATCGGAGCGGTCCGAGCCGCAGCCCAGACGCTCCCGCCGGGCCAAGGCCGGCCGCAACTAGCCGCCGCCCGGACGCTAGGCGGGGGCGGCGTCGGGGGCGGCGTCGGGGCCGGTGTCGGCGGCGGGGGCGGTGTCGGCGGCGGGGGCGGCGGCGGGGGCGGTG